>JAQGHK010000312.1 GCA_028288875.1 Phycisphaerales bacterium
ATCGCCGCGGAAGTTTGCCAGGCCGAACGGCGCTTCCGGCAGCTTGGTGTAGCCACGACGCGCCGTGTTGAACGCCCGGCGGACATGGTCCACCGCGGCATTCACGTCGGCCGCCAGACGAAACTCACGCCCGTCCTGAATCGCGATCATGCCCGACAGGTGCACGATCTCTTCCAGGTGAGCGAAGCTCATCTCACGGCTGACGCTCACGGCCGCGTCGAGCGTGGCGACGTCCATCTCCAACAGCTTCGACCGCAGATACGCCTGCCGCTGCGCCTCATCGGGCGGCGGCAGTTCGATCACCACGTCAAACCGGCCCGGCCGATTGGAAACGGCCGTGTCGAGCTTGTCGGGGTGATTGGTCGACGCGATCAGCATCAGCCCGCCGTCGGCCTTGCGGTCGACGCCGTCCAGCAGGTTGAGGAAGGTTGAAAGATTCACCTTCTCCAGCACTGCCGTCAGGTCCTCGATCACCAGGATCGCGGGGGCCATCTGCTTCCACGTGTCGAACGTATCGATCAGCGTATCCGTATCGAAGCTCTCGGCCGCCCGCAGCACGATGGCGGCGACGTTCGGCAGCTTCGCACCGACCCAGCGGATCAGCGACGTCTTGCCGTTGCCCGGCTCGCCCCACAGCAGCACGCCACGCCGATACGGCACGCCCAGCCGCTTGTACATCGCGGCCGCGCCCGGCGTGAAGAAACCAAGCACGTCGATCTCCACGCGTTTGCGCAGCGTGTCCGTCAGTAGCAGCGCATCGTCCGATACCAGCTCCCGCGGCTTGCGTGCCGCGGGGCCGTACTGGCCGGCGATCTGCCACATCGGCTGCGGGCCCTGGCGATTGAGCGTCAGCATACGCTGGCGCAGCGCCTCGATGCACTCCACCTGTGGTGCGGCCAGCAGGTAGAACGCGTGCGTGGTCGAATCGGCCACGTCGTACCAGTACCAGCGCGCGATGATCGCCTGCATTTTCCGCAGGTGCAGCACACCACTGGGCCAGGCGCGGGTGCGCGGCTTGGGCTCGTCCTCGAACGTCACGGCCACCATCGCCTCAGCGGCGACGAGCGATTCATCCGCGCATTCCCAGACGGCGTCCGGATCCAGGCGATCCAGCACCAGGTCAATGGAATACACGTACGGCAGCGGGCCATTGAAAATGCGCCACTCGCTCAGGTTCGCCTCACGCAGGTAGCTGCGCAGCGTAGCGATAGCGTGCTCGGTAATGACCAGATCGCCGTCCAGTACCGGACGGGGCGCGGCCTCACGAAGATGTGAAGAGAGGGTCAGCATAAAACACCAGAATCACGTGCCGACAGGGCACGAAGACAAAAACGATTGGAATTAAACAGACTAAGAAGACGGCCGACAGCGATCGCTTAACGCGAGCCGCGTGGCATCAATTCGAAGCGGCCTATGCCGTTCGCGGTGACGAGGATGAGAGGGGTATGCGTCTGCATGGGAATCTCTGAGAATCGGAATATAACCCGGGATTTGGCGGCTTCAAGACAAAAATAGAAATGACATTGAGTCGCAACTTCGGCAGGTATGGGTCGCCCCGTGTAGCCGGCGAGCATGCTCGCCGGCTACACGTGAGTGTCGACTTTGCGACCGGTCACTGCGGTGCCGCGCTATCGCTGGCGACGGGTAGCATCACGCTGTCATTCCCATCGGCGGGTGGGCCGACGATGCCGATGGGCGTGGTTGGCGGCGACGTCGGCTCAGGCAGCGTGGTCGGTGACTTGGCGGTGAACGGCCGCGGCGCATTGTGCCCGTAGATATTGTCCTGGACCACGCCAGCCCACGCGCTGGCCGACCAATCGACGTGGCCATCCGCGTAGAGCACGTTCTGGCCGTCGAGTTCGTGATTGGGGCTGTTGATCGTCCGCTGGTCCGCGCCGGCGTTAGCAAACGTGACGGTCTTCAATTCGGCCGCGCCGGGGTTCTTGTCCGCCATGATGGCGAAGTCGGCGTTCATACTGTCGCTCCAGATAAAGCCGGCCTTCTCTGCCGCCTCCGTCGGATACGGGTTTTGCATGCTGTA
The DNA here is from genome assembly GCA_028288875.1 of Phycisphaerales bacterium. Taxonomy (GTDB): domain Bacteria; phylum Planctomycetota; class Phycisphaerae; order Tepidisphaerales; family Tepidisphaeraceae; genus RYN-431. The sequence goes on from JAQGHK010000312.1 coordinate 2,042, forward strand.
GCTGAGATTCTTTGGCGAGAGAAAGTTACTGAATGACCGGATGTCTTTCCCGTTTGGAATCAGCATGCGTTCTGCCTTTTGGTCGTCCGGGCAAAGGTAGACATCCGTGGTGATTTCCTGGGTCCGCAGTGTAAGGAAGAGGGCGGCCGTGACGTCGTTCGGCTCCGGCCCGTCGTCAGTGAAGGGGTTGGTGGCGTTTGGCTTGGTAAAGACCTTTGGATGATCCGCATCGCTCTGGGAATAGCGGGTGCGTGGATATGAGTTCGTTCGCGTTTCACCATTCGCGTACATCTTCATAGCCAACCCGATCTGGCGAAGATTCGACGCGCACTTAATGCGGTTGGAGCCCTCGATCGAGCGACCTCCGGCCGGGACCAGCCAGAGAACCGCAAACACGATCATCCCCAGCACGACAAACAACTGAACCATTGTGAACTTGTGCGAATTGGATTCGGCCACGGTCGTTTCCCTCCGTTAGCGCAATCGCGAGGCGTGAACAAGGGCGAGGCACGCCTCGCCCTTATCTGGATCATACGAAGCCCGTATGTCGCCAGTTCGGAAGAATCTGGGAAGAGCGGCGTAGCCGCGAGCTTGCTCGCGCGTCCGCCAGAGACGCGAGCAAGCTCGCGGCTACGCGAGGATCCGGTCAGTGCTAGCTGTGGATCTGCATCTTATCCACCGCCATCGCGGCTTCTTTAAGGGCTTCGGGCAGCGTCGGGTGGGCGTGGAAGGCGCGGGCCAGGTCTTCGGCGCTGGCGTGGAATTCCATGGCGACCGTGGCTTCGGCGATCACGTCGCTGGCGTGCGCGGCGAAGATGTGGACGCCGAGCAGGCGGTCGGTCTTCTTGTCGGCCAGCACCTTGATGAAGCCTTCGCTTTCGTCCATCCCGCGGGCGCGGCCGTTGGCGGCCATGTTGAATTTGCCGACTTTGTAGTCGATCTTCGCGGCCTGCAGCTGCTGCTCGGTCTGGCCGACGCTGGCGAGTTCCGGGTGCGTGTAAACGACGGCGGGGCAGGTGGCGTAGTTCACGTGCCCGCTCTTGCCGGCCAGATTTTCGACGACGGCAATGCCCTCTTCTTCCGCCTTGTGGGCCAGCATGATGCCGCCGATGACGTCCCCGATGGCGTACACGCCGTCGACGTTCGTCTTGAAGTGATCGTCGACGAGCACAAACCCGCGCGGGTCCATCTTCACGCCGACCTTGTCGAGGCCCAGCCCATCCACGATCGGCTTGCGGCCGACGCACACCAGCACCTTGTCGGCTTCTTCTTCGCCGCTGGTCGCGCCGTCTTTGCTCTTCCAACTGACCTTGATCTTGCCGCCTTCAACTTTCGCACCTTGAGCGGCGGTGTTGAACTTGAACTTGATGCCTTGCTTCTCCAGGCTGCGCTGCAGGGCGGCCGCCATATCGCGGTCGCTTGCGGGCAGAATGCCATCGAGGAATTCGACGACCAGCACTTCGCTACCCAGCCGGCTCCAGACGCTGGCCATTTCCACACCGATGTAGCCGCCGCCGACGATCAGCAGTTTCTTGGGCAGTTCCGTGAAGGAGAGGGCTTCGGTGCTGCTGACAATGTTCACGCCATCAAACGGCAGGGCGGGCACATTGCTCGGCACGCTGCCGGTGGCGATGACGATGTTCTTGGCGGTGTAGCTCTTGGCCGACCCGTCGGCGGCGGTCACTTGGACGGTGCCGGGGGCGGTGATGCTGCCGGTGCCGCGGAGGTGTTCGACTTTGTTCTTCTTGAACAGGAAACCGACGCCGTCGGTCAGGGCTTTGACGACTTCGCCTTTGCGTTTGAGCATCTGCGGCAGGTCGAGCGTGACGCCGTCAACTTTGATGCCGTGCTTGTCGAGGCCTTTTTTCAACTGGGCATAGCGCTCAGACGAATCGAGCAGCGCCTTGCTGGGAATGCAGCCGATGTTCAGGCAGGTGCCGCCGAGGAATTCTCGTTCCACGCAGGCGGTTTTCAGGCCAAGCTGGGCGGCCCGAATCGCGGCAACGTACCCGCCGGGGCCGGCGCCGATCACGATCACGTCAAAATTCTGTTCGCTCATAGGTTTGATCAATTGTAGGGATCGCGCGGTCCCTTGCGAGCGAACCTAGCGTTGGCGGCATGTCGCGGCAGAGGGGATGGCCATAAGTGGAGAAATGGGAGGCAGTTTTGATTCTGCTATTTTACAGAGGGCTTATCGGCGTAACTGCAGGACGGGCCGAGTGTTGGGCGTGAAAAACGCTGGCCCGGCGCGATGATAGATTACCCAGGCCGCCATGGCACTTATGACCGTTGTGGTTTGCATGCCGCTCACACGCCGCGAGGCTGGGCGAAAGCGAGCAAGGTCGGGTGCGAGTCATCAACCCTATTCTATCGCGTTTTTCTTGCGTTGTCGGCCTAAAAACAGGGATTTTTGCAGAGGTTGCGGATTCGTGGAGACGTGCGCTGAGGAATTATTGCGCGGGCGGGGATGCATGTGTTTTCCGGCGTAGCCGCGAGCTTGCTCGCGG
>JAQGHK010000314.1 GCA_028288875.1 Phycisphaerales bacterium
CGGGTTCGCCGCGCCGTATGGATTGGATGTCGGCGAAATCAGACAGTTCTGGATGGTCGAGCCGGTGACGGCGTAGTTGAGCGTCGTTGCATTGGGCAGCAGGTCATTCAACACCGTGGCGGCCGGCATCGGTTTCGCAGATGTCGTGGTGATTGTCTGCGTGCCAGACGCTGAGCCGCTCGTGCTTGCACCTTCGATCGCGCCGACGACGGTGCCCGACAGCTGAACCGCGCCGTTGCTGGAATAGGGGCCGTTTCCCGCCTGGGTAGTTCCCGAGAGAATGAGGGAATTTGAGGAGTGCATGGCCGTCCGCAGCACGTCTAGCGGACTGCCGCCCGGGGCGACCTGTACGCTGTAAACCCGGGTCACATTCCCTACCGTGCCGACGCCGTACAGGCGGAAGGAACGAAGGTAGTCGGCCGAAAGGTTGCCGTCGGTCTCATCCTTGATGACCCACTTGAACTGCCCGCGGCCGACCGTCTGAGTGAAGGCGACCTGACCGCTGGTATAGACGCTGCGCCAGCCCGACGACGAGGCCGCGGCGGCGGCATTCAGGGTAGACATCGCCTGCTCAGTGGCAGAAAACGCCAGCGAGCCCGCCGTTTCCCAATCGTTCCCGTCGGTAACGGCGCGCGCCGAAACTCGCGACAGGGTCAACGCGCCCATGCCCAACACAGTGACGATGAGCGTGATGCCGAGGACAAACACGTATGCCGACCCGCGACGGGCAGGCCACGGTGAAAAGGGCGAACATGAATGCGGCTTGGGCATCATTGGGAGGTCGCGATATTGAGAGGATGGGCGCCGGAATAGACGGTCTTGGTGGGCGCCGCGCCCTGCACGGTGACGGCCACACCCGTGACGAAGGTTGTCTGCGTCAGCGGCGGCACTTCGTACGCGCCGAATTTAGATCGCCAGCCGACCAGCGAATAGTTTTTGCCGCCGGGCGCGACGATCGTGACCGTGATTTGCTTCAGCGACGAGGTGGCCGCTGCCACGGTCGGGTTCAACGGATCCACGAAGGCGACGCTCGCCTTTTCGGTCCAGCCGGCGTAATCGCTCAACGTGGTCCCTAGCTCGGAGACCGGCGGGCTTGCGACGTAGCCGTCGTAACAATCGACGGCAGGATAAGTCGCTCGCGTTTGGCCGGACTGCGGGCCGAAAGGCGGCGTCGTGCCGGACTGCGCGTAGGCCGACTGAATAATCTCCGCCATCAATTGCTGGGCCAGCAGTTGCGCCAGTCGGCTTTCGTTCTGTGACGCTCGGCTGCGGGCAATCGTGCTGAACACCGCCGTCGAGGAGACCAGCAGGACGCCGACGATCGCCACCGAGACCGCCGCTTCCACGATGGTGAATCCGCTGGAGTTGTTACGGCGATGCGTGCTCATCATTGGCTCAGGGGACGGTGGCAAAGACGGCATATCTCGAGGAGGTGGTGTTCACGGCACCGGACCACGACACACCGGCGTTAGATGACGTGGACCAAGCCGCCGAAGATAAGATGCTCAACAATGACGCATCGGTCTGGATCGAACCAAGGCTGGTACTGCCCGACAAGTAGCTGAATACGATGCACAGCGGCTGATACGGGTTTAGGCCAGTGGCGGTAACCGGGATATCGATCCACTCATAAGCGGTACTGAAAGACGACACGTAAACAGTCTGCTGCGCCACAATGGAAGCAGTCGGCTTCATGGCAAGGTCCGGCAGCCGCAGGCTGACGTTCATGACCGCGTCCTGAGCGCCCGCTTTGAGCAACACGCGGATATGCGTGATCGAGTACGAACTGGTGCCGAAAGGCAGCGAGGGGGTGAAGTACTGGGAAGCCCAGTTTTTGTCGGACAGGCTGAAATTGGCGAGCGACCCGTTGACTGTGGCATGTGAGGCGACCGTCTGCTCGGCCGGCCCCGGGACCGGGCCCATCAGGCGTGTCTGGTAATCGAAGTTCAGCGAGTTCACCGCAGGCAGGATCGCAGTCGCCGTCCCGCCGTTGAACGTGCGCAGCAGCGGCGCGCCGGCGATGCCGGACCAGCTGTATGCCACCGATTGAGGGCTACCCGTATTCAGGCGATCGGGCACGGTGAAGGTGACGGCGTTGGCGGTGCGCTGCGTGAAATTAGTCGCGACGTTCAGGTCGTCCACCATCCGGCTGGCCGCATCAGCGGATTGAGTCTGGGACGCGTTGCGCACGGCGCTGCTTCCCGCGGCGTTCGTGGCCATCTTCACGATCGACCCGCACGCCAGCATCAGGATGGCCAGGATGGCCATGCTGGTGACCATTTCGATCAGAGTGAATGCGCGCTGTTGGCGGCGGATGATCATTGGACCGCCGCCAGTCCGGTGATGCCGTCGAGTGCAACGGTTTGAGTGAATGAGCCGGACTTCACCGTCACCGTGCCCGCCGCCGAAGGCTGGCCGTAGCGGTCAAACGTGAGGGTGGCCGAGCCCGAAAAATCGGCGGTGAGCAGGGTGCCGGCGTAAGGATCGGCCGACAGTTTAACGGAGTAGCTTGACGCCGTACCGGACAGGCCGGTCACTCCCGGAAGCGTATACGTGTTGCTCGCGACGCTGAACGTGATGCTTTGGCCGAGGCTGCTGCTGCGAGCGCGGGAGCGGGCGAGATTGAGATCGGCGGCGATCCGCTGGGCCGCCATCTGCGAGCGGTAAAGCGCTATCGAATTGGCGTAGCGCGGCGCACCAATGGCGGCCGTGATGCTGATGATGGCCAGCATCAGGACCAGTTCCACAAGACTGAATGCCCTGGCGGGCCGATTTGGCTTGGCCATGGATGCAGCTCGGGTGAGAGAAAAACCACCGCCCGGCGGATTAGGCCGGGCGGTGGTGGGAAGGTTTAGTAAGCGCTGTAGAGGGTGCCCTTGGCATCTACTTCACTAGCCGTCGTGTTAGCGAAAACGGAGTTGGTTGACGTGTCATAGAACCAACCGAACGTGCCCGTACCCACCGGGCCGGTCGAAGTGATCGTCATCAGGCCCTTGTTCGCGCCGACTGGCAGCGGAGGGATGGATTTGAGGTACGGCCCGTAGATGCATGTGCCCGTCTTCGTGGCCGAGACGCTCACCCCCGTGATGTCCGTGTACTTTGTCAACTGGTCGATGAAGGTCGCCGGCGTGGCACTCGGATAGGTTCCGCCGTGCTCGGTGGTGAACATATCAATCGCGCTTCGCATCTGGGACACGTTTTGCAAGGTAGCCGCGTCATTGGCGCCGGCGGCGCCACGACTCATCTTCGGGACGGCGATCGCCGCGATGATCGCAATGATCACGACGACGATGACCAACTCAATCAAGCTGAAGCCGCTGTTCTTAAGGTTTGAACGTTTCATAGAGTGCCTCGTTATTCAGTTCGCCAGTACGGCCGACGTGACGCGTACCCAAGTCCTATCGACCGGCCCAAACGCATACTTTAGATACGGGAGGGACGAAATCCCTTAGCGCGGGCTTGATAGCGATTGCGTTGAAGTCGCTTTTGCGTCCGGTAATGACAGATCGACGGTATGACCATCCCGCGTGAACGACGCGGCCATTGGTCTAATGGCGGTCAGAGTGAAACCGTCGAGGGTTTGTCCTAGTTCGATCAGGCTTGCGTCGACCCACGCTTGGGACCGGCCGCCGGACTGAACAATCGCCTTAAGGACGTGATTCTGCCGAAAGCGGATTGCGTGTTCGTTGGGGACCACCATGGCAGCGGCCGCCTGTTGTGGCGGGCGCTCGGTGATCCAATGGGGCGAGGGGACGAACGCATCCCGCATATGGTCGAGCCGATCGTCCTGATTGCTTGTCAGCGCTGCGAGGCGTGCCGCTAAGGTCGTGCCGTTACCGCCCGCGATAGCTGAATTCGTGGCGGCCGGACCCGAACTATCGCCGGACGCGATCGTGTAGACCGAGTCGATCAGCGAGGCCGTAGTGCCTGCGGCGCCCGTCAGCTGGTCCACCGCGAAAGCGCAAATGCCCGCCGCCAGAAGGCCGAAGCAGATCTTTTGCGAGTTCGTCAGTTTCATCGATATTTTCTTGTTCGGCTCTTTTGGACGTCGGCTATTGCACGGGCGTTGCCGCCAGTTGTGCAGGGGTGGCTGTTATTTCCTGCGGCATGGCGATCCAACGCAGTTCGAATTCGTATCGAGCGGCGATTGCCGCGTCGTCCGGGGCGCCCGTCAGCTTCAAGTTACTCACGCCCATGTCGGGCAGCTCCTGATGCAGACGACGGAGGAATCGCGTGACATTTGGATAGCTGCCTTGGCCGGCCAGGTGGATCGGCACCGACGCGAATTTGCGGGTCTTACCCACTTCGCCCGGCCGAATGTCCTGAACGATTAGCCCGCAATCCGAGCCGAGTGTTACCAGGCTCGCCACGCGCTCATTTAAGGCGTTGACTGGCCGAAGCTGAACGGGCGCTTCGGCCAGCTTTGCGCGGACTTGATCGAGGGCGACGGATGCTTCACGAATGGTGGCGGTGACCGCGTTGGCGCGCTGCTGCTGGCGCGTCGCGGAATCGGCGCGGGCGGCCGCCTGCCGTTCACGCATGGCCAGGGGCGCGATCAGCCCAAAGATGAATACGAGCGTGACTCCGGCCAAAATAGCCATGCCCACGCCGTCGGCCACGTGGAATTTTGAACGAGTTTTGAAGGTGAGCTTCATGCTATTGGCCACCTTCCGGAAGGGTGCAGATGAGCTGAAAGCCAACGCCTTCATTGCCGCGCAGCGACTGGGTCACGGTCTGTGCCAGGCGGACATGGCCGAACAGCCGCAATGCTTCGATTCGAAGCACAAATTGAGTGACCGCCGCCTGTGAACGCCCGACGCCGCTGAGCACAACCCGTCGCGGTTCGGTCGTGGCTGTGGCAGTGTTCGGCGAGCTGGTATCGACGGCACCGAGTACAAGATCGTCACCCAGCGACTGAGCGACAATCCGGAGGAGCACGCTCCAGTCCGGGCGGTCGGTTACTTCGAGAATGGAGCGCAGGTTCGTGTTCATCGCAGCGGTCTGCTGGCGGATGCTCACCAGCCTCGCGTTCAGCTTGCCGACATCCGCCGCCGCCGAGATCGGAGCATCAGCCGGGGCGGTAGCGTAGGCGTAGATTCCGCCCGCGGTCGCCAGAAGGGCCGCGTAGACGGAATTGATGAGGATCCATCGCCGCGTCGCGCGCTCGCGGCGTTTGGCAGCTTGTCGATGGGGTGGGAGCAGATTGCGATGATTCATGTCGCATCCTCCCAGAGTGCCAGACCGAGTGCGGTAATCGATGCCGGCGGTGCCGCACCGTCGCCGGCGATGCGGGCGGGGACGCCGAGCGTCTCACTGAACCGCGATTCGATCCCGGGAAGGGCCGCGCCGCCGCCGCAGAGCAGGAGCGCTTTCATCGGGCTATCCGGATACTGGTGATCGGCGTAACCAAAGGCCAGTCCGATTTCCCGGAGTACCCCGGCAAGGTGGCCGCTGAGGAGATCGTGCAAATCAGCGTCGGTATCCGCCGCACCGTTCAGGCCGACACGCCAGAGGTCCTGCTGCAGTTCGTTGGCATCACCGCCGAGCGCGTCGACGGCAAGGCTGACCACTTTGCTCATCCCGGCGTCGCCGAGTTTGCGGGTGTAGGCGACGGTCTGCCCGTGGAGAATGCTCAGCCGAGCCGCATCCCATCCCAAATCCACGACGGCCATCAGGCCGGCGCCCGCTTCTGTTCCGTGCAATGCGCCGCGCGCCGCGGCCGAGTAGGGTTCTTCGATCGCAACGACGTTCAGGCCGCCGGATTCGACCAGATCCACATGAGCATTCAGATGTTCGACCGACGCGCCAGCGGCCATCATGTACGTCGCCCGGCTGGCGCGCGCTGATGGCGGCAACTCCCAAGTCGACATCGATAGGGCGGCCGGCTCAAGCTTGTTAACGCGAGAGAACTCAGCGGCCGCGATCTGCTCCAGCGGCACGCCGGGCGCACGGGCGGGCAGTTCCAGAATTGCGGAAAGATAGGATGCCGCCGGAACGGCCAGGATGACATCTCGGCCGATAAATCCACGACGATCGAGTACGCCCTGCAGACGCTCAATCTCCGCAGCACCGGGCGGCGTGCCCGGCGTCGTTCGAGGCAACGACAACGCGGCCAGCACCTGCGGCCCCTTCCCAGACCGCCGCAACTGAACGGCTTTGAACGAATGGGCGCCCAGATCCAGCCCGATCGGCGACAGTCGTGAGTTTGATCGCCAAGCCATCACCCACCTCCCGTCGCGGCGGTAAGGTCGAACAGGGGCACGAACATGCTCAGGGCAATGAAGCCCACCAGCACACCCAGAATGATCAGAATAATCGGTTCAATAATGCTGGTCAGCGACCGGAGCGTCACTTCGTTTTCTTCGTCCAGAAAGTCAGCCAGCGTCGTCAGCAGGGGTCCGAGCTGTCCGCTCTTTTCGCCGCTGCGGACGGCCTCGCTGACGGACGGGGCAACCAGCTTCGGATCGCCAATCGCGCCTGCGAGGGAGTCGCCGCGTGTGATAGCGAGTTCGGCCCGTGACAGCATTTTCGCGTAGTACGAGTTTCCTGAGGCGTCGCGTGTCAGGGCCAGCGCGTCCAGCAGCGGTACGCGACCCTGCAGCAGAATGCCCAGCAATCGTGTCACTTTCGCAGTCTCAAAGCTGCGAACGATCGGACCGAATTGCGGCACGCTGATGAACAGCCAGTCCAGCTTGCGCCGGCCGGCCGGTGTTTTAAGGAAAGTCCAACCGACAAAGACACCGCCGCCGATGACGAACGGGAACGCCCACCAATAGGTGCGGATGATGTTGCTCAGCATCATCAGAAATTTGGTGGTCGGCGGCAGAGGTGTGTCGAGTGAAGCAAAGAGGGCCGCAAATCGGGGTAGCACGAAGGCCAGCAGCGTAAACAACACCGCGACTGCCACCACCGTCAGCAGGGCGGGGTAAATCATCGCCCCGATCACGCTGCTGCGCACGTGAACCTGCTTGCGGGTTAGAACGGAAAGGCGCTCCAACATCGCGTCGAGCTGGCCGCCGGACTCGCCTGCAGCGATGAGGCCACGGCATACGGCATTGAAGTAGCCGGGATGCGCGTCCATGGCGAGCGACAGCGATGAACCTTGTTCGACCTTGCTCCGCACGTCGACGAGCACTGCCTTGAACTTGATGTCGGACGTCTGCCGTTCGAGAGTGGATAGAGACTCAGCGAGTGGCGTCCCTGTGGCAACCAGAACGTGCATTTGCCGCAGGAACATGGAGACGCTCTTGAGCCGCTTCCCTCTGCCGAAGGATGAAGACGAGCCGCCGGATTTAACGGTAACGTTGTCGGCCGAACCGGCTTCGCGGATTTCAGTGACATATACGCCCTGGCGCCGCAGGCCCTCAGTGCCATCGGCGATGTCACGCGCTTCAAGCGTGTCCGATACCGGCTGGCCGGCGCGATTAAATCCCTTGTAGGCGAGCTTCACGCGGCCACCGCCGTTTCAGGCTTGGCGGCGGGCTTCACCGGGTCGTCGTCGTTATGCGTGATACCCAGCACTTCCTCAAGGCTGCTCTTGCCGGCCAATGCTAACTGAACGCCTTCTTCGCGAAGGTTCAGGTTGCCGTTGTGCTTCATCTGCTCGCGCAGCTCGTGCGAGGCGCCGCCACGATGGATGATCTTCCGCATGGTGGGCGTGACTTCCATGACTTCGTAGACGCCCATGCGGCCCAGAAAGCCGCTGTCGTGGCACTTCGCGCAGCCGCTGCCTTTGCGGAAGACCTGGCTGGCCTGCGGATCGAGTCCGGCGTCGATCAGGGAATCGGGTTCAGGATAATACTTGGTTGCGCACGTCGGGCAGATCGTGCGGGCCAATCGCTGGGCAACGACGCCATTAAGTGCGCTGGACAGAAGATACGGCTCGACATTCATGTCAAGCAGGCGGGCGACGGCACCAGGCGCGTCGTTCGTGTGCAGCGTAGCCAGTACCAAGTGTCCCGTGAGGGCGGCCTGCACGGCAACGCGCGCGGTCTCTTCATCGCGAATTTCGCCGACCATGATCACGTCAGGGTCTTGGCGAAGAATGCTGCGCAGGGCCCGCGCGAAGCTGAGGCCGATGGCGTCGTGCACGTGGATCTGATTGATCAGGTCGAGCTGGTATTCGACAGGGTCTTCCACAGTGACGATGTTCAGTTCCGGGCTGCGTAACAGATCGAGCGCCGAATAGAGCGTAGTGGTCTTGCCGCTGCCGGTCGGACCCGTGACCAGCACCAGGCCGTGGGGCTGCTGGAGAATCTTTTTGAGTGTCGCCAACGCCTCGGCGCGGAAGCCGAGTTCTTCCATCTTCACGCGCAGGTTGGCCTTATCCAGAATTCGGATGACCAGCTTTTCGCCGAGCAGCGTGGGCATGCTGCTGACGCGAAGATCAATCTCGCGGCCTTCGGCCACCAAGCGCACGCGGCCTTCCTGGGGCAGGCGCTTCTCGGCAATGTCCATCTTCGAGATGACCTTGATGCGCGAGACGACCGAGTGATGCATACCGCCCGGCGGCTTCATGAGATCGCGCAACACGCCGTCGATGCGATAGCGGATGCGTGTGCCTTTTTTGTCCGGCTCGATGTGAATATCGCTGGCCTTGTCGCGGATGGCGGTCATGAAGGCGACGTTCACCAGGTTGATGATCGGGCTGCCGGCGACCATCTTGTCGAGGTCGGTGACGGGGCCTTCATCGACGGCCTCACGTTCAATGACCTCGACGTTCGATTCGCTCAGTGAGGAGAGGAACGCGTCGACGTTCACTTCGCCGCCGCTGTATTTCTTGATGAATTCGCGGATGTTCGGCTCGAGCGCCAGCACCGGCCGAATGCGGCAGCCGGTGAGCTGGCGAAGCCGATCGATGGTCGGCAGCGATTGCGGCTCCGCCATCGCGACGGTGACCGTGTCACGGACCTTGAACATCGGCACGGCCAGCAGGCGTTCGGCTTCTTCCTCTCCGATGAGCTTCAATACGGCAGGGTCAATGAGGCCATGGCGCAGATGGACGTTGGGGACGCCCAAGCTCTGACCCAGCACGCCGACAAGTGTCGCGCCAGTGATGACGCCCTGATCAACCAGCACCTGGCCGAGCATACGGCCGGTGGCACGCTGTTCGATCAGCGCGCGGGTGAGCTGTTCGTTGGAGATCGCGCCTTGGCTGACCAGCGCATCGCCGATCTTCAGCTTTTTGCTGGGCGCCGGGGTCATAGGAAACTCCGAACGGCGGAGTTCACGTCGTCAAAATGATCGAACAGCGAATCAATCTCGGTAAGCTCAAGCACCTGCCGCACTGTTTTGTTGGTGCCGCAGAGCTTCAACACTTTGCCACTGTTGCCGAGCGTATCGGTTAAGCCGAGTAGTGTTTCCAGCCCGGCGCTATCGAC
>JAQGHK010000331.1 GCA_028288875.1 Phycisphaerales bacterium
GGCGACGCCGCCCCCATGCCCGGCAGAGCTTCCGTGTAATCGGCCGAAAACCGGAGGTCCGCGGTCAGGCGGACGTCGCGGGAGGACGCGCAAACGCGGACGGCGTACTCGCCGGCATCGGCCTTCCACTGCTTGCCCGCGACGTCGCAATAGGCCAAGTCGCGCGCGGCGACCGTGAACGACACCGATTTGGTTTCGCCGGCCTTGAGCGCCACGCGCGTGAAGCCCTTGAGTTCATTAATTGGCCGGTCGATCTTCGGCTCAAGTGCGTGCAAGTAGAGCTGAACGATCTCGGTCCCGTCGCGCAGGCCGGTGTTGGTCACGTCGGCAGTGACCGTCACGCGGTCCGACGGCGCCACGACCGGACTGGATACCCTGGCGTTCGCGTATTGAAAGGTCGTGTAGGAGAGCCCGTAGCCGAACGGGAAGCTGGGCTCGATCTGTTTCTTGTCGAACCAGCGGTAGCCGACGTAAATGCCTTCCGCGTAGTCGACGACCGGGCTGCCGGCACGGGCCTTGTCTGAGTTCTCGTTCAGGTGGCTGAGCCGAAACGTTTCCGGCTCGACCGGGTAATGTCCGAAGTCGGGATAATCTTCGCGAGCTCGGCCGATGGTGTAGGGAAGCTTGCCGGACGGGTTCACGTCGCCGAACAGAATCTTGGCCAGCGCCTCGCCGCCCGATTGGGCAGGCAGGAAGGCCTCGATGACGCCGGGCACCCGATCGATCCAATCCGTCACCAGCACCGGCCCGCCGTTGTTCAGCACGACGACGGTCTTCGGATTCGCCGCGGCAACGGCGCGGATCAGGTTTTCCTGTACACCCGGCAGGTGCATGCTGTGACGGTCACGGCCTTCTTCTTCGTCCGCGCCGGTGGTGCCGACGAACACAACCGCGACGTCCGCGCTTTTCGCGGCCTGCACCGCACTGGCGAACAGGTCCTCGCCGGGCGTGACCCAAGTGAGGCGAACCGGATTCTTATCCCAGACACTCAGGTACTCAATGCGGACCGGATAAGCCTGGCCGGCGACCAGATCGACTGCGCCGTTCACATGGGAGCCGTCGCTGCCGGGCCAAAGATCCATGACCGGCTTCTCGCCTACGAACAGGCGGGCGTAACTGTTCATCGTGTTGAGGTGAAAGTTCATCCGGTAGGTGCCGCTGACGCCGACGGTCATCGTCCCGGTCCATCGCACGCCGAAGTGGTCCGACTTCAGAGCAGCCGACTCGATCATGGCTTTGGTCAGATTCACCTGGGGATCGACCCGCGTGGTGGCCGGGGGCTTTGAAAAATCGTAGTCGTTGAAGTACTCGGCCGTCAGCCCCTCGACTTTCCCGTCGGCGGACCGAAACGCGGTGGCGGGGACGACCTTGCCGGCGAACCGGCCGCGGTCGCCCTGCTCCGGGTAGCCGTAGTCATAAAGCACGTTGATCGGTCGGCCGGCGGTTTTCGCCCGCGCGACAATGCCGTCGTACGCGCTGATCGACTGAAACGGATCGACGTTGGCGCTGCCGGCACATCCCATCAGCCACGATTTGCAGGCCGGCCCGATCAGGGCGATCGTTTGGATTTTCGCCGCGTCCAAGGGGAGAACAGATTGATCGTTCTTGAGCAGCGCGATCCCTTTTTCCGCTGCTTCCAAGGCCAGGTGCTGGTGGGCCGGCGTATTGAGTTTGGCATGATCCGGCACGCGCGGCGCGTCGAGCAGGCCGACGCGGATCATCGTCCGAAGCACACGCCGCACCGAATCATCCACATTGGCCTGAAGCAAATCGCCGCTTTCGAGGGCGCGGCGGAGCAGCGGAGGCTTGCCGTAGTTGTCGTTGGGCATTTCCAGGTCGCAGCCGTCGTTGGGCTTGAGCGTGCTGCCCGCGGAATACCAGTCCGTCATGGCCAGCCCGTCGAAGCCCGCCTCAGTCTTGAGAATCTGGTGCAGCGTGTACCAGTTGGTGATGGCGTGAGCCCCGTTGATCTTGTTGTACGCCGACATCGCGGTCCATACATGCGCCTCGCGGACGGCGGCGATGAAGGCCGGCGTGTAGATCTCGCGGAGCGCGCGTTCGCCGACGTGCACATCGATAATGCCGCGAAGAAAGTCCTGATTGTTGCACGCGTAGTGCTTGATACAGGCGGCGCAACCCGTCGACTGCACGCCGTTGACGTAGCCGACGGCCAGGCGCGATGTCAGGTACGGGTCTTCGCCGCCGATGTATTCCCCGCTTCGCCCGCCCAGCGGCGTGCGCAGGATATTAAGGCCCGGCCCGAGCAAGACCTGCCCACCGGTGCCTTTGTTGAGCGCTTCCGTAGCGACGCCCTGGCCGATACGCGACGCCAGATCGGGGTCCCAACTCGCGGCCAGGAGCACGCCGGAGGTGAACATCGTCGCCTTCCCCGACAAAGCAGGATTGCACCCGTGGGCGCCCTGCGTGGCGTCGACCATCACCATCGGGCCGACGCCCAATCGGGGGATTCCGTTCGACGAAGCGTTTTCCTGCCCGGCGAGCAGTTTGAGTCGTTCCTCCGGTGTCATCGCGGCGAAGAGCGCTTCCACCCGGTCTTCGAGGGGAAGTTGAGGCGCCTTGTACGGCGCAAGAGCATCCGCATGGAGTGACGCCGGCAAGGTCAGAATGGCAACGACGAACGATAACCGCTTGCGGAACCATAAGAGGCGCATGCGCCCACTTTAGGGGAACATGGTCTGCGCATCGAACCATAAAGGGATCGCAGATAGGCGTTGCGCTGCGATTCAGGTTCTGCCGAGCTGCCACGACCGGCCGGGCTTCAAGGCGTTGAATAATTCGGCGATTCCCGCAGGTCGTGGATCAATTGAAACAAGGCAATCGCTTCCACGGGTTTGGCGAGGTGGGCATTGAAGCCGGCGGAAATGGCGTGAAGCCGGTCTTCGTTGCGGGCGTAGGCAGTCAGCGCGATCGCGGGGATCTTTCCGTTCTGATGCTCGGGCAGCGCGCGGACGCGACGGATCATGGCGTAGCCGTCTTCGCCGGGCATGCCAATGTCACTGACGATCACGTCGAACGGCTCGCGGGTCAGCCGTGCGAGCGCCTCGGCACCCGAGCCTACCGCAGTGACGCTCGCCCCGCGGTCGTCGAGCAATCGCTTTAAAAACACCCGCGCATCTGGTTCATCATCAACCACGAGCACCCTTAGATCCTCCAGTGAGACCGGCCGCAGGCTAAAGGAAGCGCGGGGGCCATCGCTGTAGGCGGTGTCGTCGCCGTTGACGGGTGTCGCTGCGGCGATCGACGGCGCAAGCGGGATTTCGACGACGAACTTACTCCCGTGGCCGATGCCGTCGCTGACGCCGGCGACGCTGCCGTGATGAAGTTCCACCAGGCGACGCACGATCGCCAGCCCCAGGCCCAGCCCGCCGTGACGGCGCGTCGTCGATGCGTCGGCTTGGCGGAATTGGTCGAAGATATACGGCAAAAACACTGGATCGATCCCGACGCCTGTATCCGCCACCGTGATCGCCACCGAGTGATTGATCTGTTTGGACGTGACCCGGATCCCGCCGTCGCGCGGAGTGAATTTGATCGCGTTGGTGAGCAGATTCCAGAAGACCTGCTGCAGGCGAATGGAATCGCCTTCGACCCAGAATTCCTGATCGGCGGGTACTAGCTCTACCTTCACGCCCTTCTCGGCCATTGCGGGGCGCAGCGACATCAGCGCGTCGGCCGCAATTTTTGACAGCTCGACCCGGGTCACGTCGAGCTTGATCTTGCCGCTGACAATGCGGCTCATGTCCAGAAGGTCAT
This sequence comes from Phycisphaerales bacterium, assembly GCA_028288875.1. Taxonomy (GTDB): domain Bacteria; phylum Planctomycetota; class Phycisphaerae; order Tepidisphaerales; family Tepidisphaeraceae; genus RYN-431. The sequence goes on from JAQGHK010000331.1 coordinate 3,775, forward strand.
CAATAATCTGGGTCTGCGATTTCGCATTTCGCTCGATGACATCCAAGCCCTGTTCAAGATCTTCGGGCCCGGCCCCGCCGCGGAGAATTTGCGTCCATCCATAGATCGCGTTGAGCGGCGTCCGCAATTCGTGGGATACCACGGACAGGAACTCGTCTTTCATCCGGTTCGCCGCCTCGGCCTGGTTGCGGGCGATCCGCTCGCTTTCCAGGAGGCGCTGCCGATCACGCTCGGCGACGGTGCGAAGCAGTTCGCTGTTCCAAAGAAGTGTTACGGCCCAACAGACCGCGCCGGCGAAGAAAATCGAACAGAACGCCACGAGCAGCGCCGAGCCGAACGCGTCGGTGTAGAGCTGTGCCCGCTGACCGCCGAGAACCAAGAGCCCAGTCAGCAGCGGCACCAGGACAGCGGCCGGCAGCAGCTTTCGCGCCACTGATCCGGCCAGGGATTTGGACGTGATCACCGCCATCACCCCAAGGTCTGGCCGGATGAGCAGCCCGCCGAGGCAGAGCATCAGGAGCGAGATCGACGTATTCAGCGCGATCACCGGATACGGCGCGTTCTCATACATGCCCCGTGTGCGATAAAGATAGCCGCCTAGAGTCGCCAGCGGTGCTGCCGCCACCAATGCCAACACGCACTGTGCGGCAGCCACGCCCTTCCGGACATGCAACAAATAGAGCCCTACGACGATACCTAAAAAGGCTATGTTCGTAGCCGGCGCGTTCCGGCCCGGGAACCGCGGCGATTCATGATCATAGAACATCAGGTTGTCGATCCGGAGATCAACATGGAAGACGTATTCCGCGAGCGTGATGATCGCCGCGCCGGCAACGATCGCCAGGCACACCCGAAGAAATAGCCGAGACACCTCAGAGGTTCGCGACAGGAGCAACAGTGCGGCCGCCAGCATGATCAGTCTGATCGCCGTGTTCACCTTCATGGTGATCATGCCGGGAACGACTGATTTTAATGCACTATTACCGGTCGCCCAGCCGACCAGCACCACCAGACCAATCGCGATGACAGCGCAAGCGAGGAAGACAGGCACGCCGCGAATACGAGATACAAAAGGCGAGCTGATCATGAGAGGTTCGAGACCACCCTTCCGAGCTTACCGCGCGGTTTCCCCCTCACCATCATAGCCGGGCGACCCGCCTCAATCGCCAGCCGTATAAATCGCACAGATTAACATCGCAGCGAATACGTTCCCTATCGGCTGGACTGATAACAACGCCTGGAAGGAATTCTCCCGAAAAAAGTTTGGCGCGGCCCAAAGTGTATTGGAGGTCACCTTTGGAATAGTCGGACAACCGGAGCAGAATCAATGCCGAGCCAGAAGAAAAACAATCGTCACAAAACCTTCCTGACCAATTTGTCCAACGGGTTTGACCTCCAGCAATTGGAAAGTCGAATGCTCATGGCGGGCGACCCGCTGACGACCCTCGTCAGCGGAGGCATCCTGAGAGTGACGGGCACGGCCGGCGAAGACGCAATCTCAGTGAGCCGCTCCGGCACCAGCTGGACCGTTCGCAACGGCAGCTGGTCGACCGTGCTCACGGCGGCCGTCACGAAGGTGTGGGTCAACGCCATGGCCGGCAATGACAGCGTCACGCTGGACGGCGGCATTGCGGTTCCCGCGACGCTCATCGGCGACCTCGGTAACGACACCCTGATCGGCACCGGTGCGGCCGACTCCCTCAGCGGTGGCGTGGGCAACGACTCACTCGTCGGCGGCGACGGCGCGGATATCCTCACCGGTGACGCGGGCATGGATACCCTCGTCGGCGGCGGCGGCGCGAACAAACTCTACGGCGGTCTGGATAACGACCTGCTCACCGCCGGCAGCGGCAATGATCTGCTGCAAGGCGACGCCGGCAACGATACCCTCAGCGGCGGCGACGGCCAGAACACCCTCTATGGCGGCATCGGCGACGACTCCGTCACCGGCGGCATCGGCAACGACCTGATCACCGGCGACGTGGGCAATGACACCCTCGTCGGTGGCGACGGTATCAACACGCTCAATGGCGGTGCGGGCAACGACTCACTCACCGGCGGCGCGGGCGTTGACTCCATGATCGGCGATATCGGCAACGACACCCTCATCGGCGGCGCGGGCAACGATCGTCTGCTCGGCGGCGTCGGTGATGATTCACTCAGCGGCGGCGCCGACAACGACTTCGTTCAAGGCGGCCTCGGCTTTGACACGCTGTCCGGTGGCGACGGCATCGACACGATCGACTACACCGACCACACTGCCGCCCAGGCCATCTGGTTGAACCTGGCCGGTACCACCGATGGCGGCATGACGGGTGAACACGACACCGTGAACGCCACTTTCGAAATCGCCAACGGCAGCGCGGGCGCGGACAACATCTCTGGCAACGACGACGGCGACACCCTCTACGGCAACGCCGGCAACGACACGATCAACGCCGGCGCTGGCGACGACAAAATCTACGGCGGCGTGGGCAACGACGCCCTGAGCGGCCACGACGGCAACGACTCCATCTACGGCGGCGCGGGCGACGACCTGCTTCAAGGTCAGGCCGGCGACGACCTGCTGATCTCCATCGGCGGCGGCAAGAATTCCCTGCTGGTCGGCGGCGACGACACTGATACCTTCTGGCTGGATGCCGACGTAACGGAAAACGTTGTCGATGCCTCCATGGATGAAACCAACAGTGGCGCAGTCCACCGCGTGGCCGCGTTCGCGAACAAGGTCGTTAAGGAGTTGAACGGCCAAGCCTTGCCTGACCCGGTCCTCAAGGGCGCGACGGTCAAGTATCGCAACTTCAAAGACCATTCCGTGTTCGCCAGCGGTGGCCCGTCCATTGACGACATCGTGCAGGGCCAGCTCGGTGACTGCTACTTCCTGGCGCAGCTCGGCTCTTATGCCAAGATTGATCCGGCCATGATCCGCCAGTCCATCGTCGACTTCGGCGACGGCACCTATGGCGTGCAGTTCAGAAAGGGCGACGCGAAGGTCGTCTATCGCATCGACGCCGACCTGCCGTCTTACTCCACCAGCACGCTCGCCTATGCGGCGTTCGGCGGCCAAGGCTCCCTGTGGGCCGCGCTGTATGAGAAGGCCTGGACCTACCAGCGCACTACGAAGAACACCTATGCTTCCATCGAAGCCGGCTTTATGACCGAAGTCGCCGGCGCGTTCGGTAAAGCGGCGAGTTGGGGCCAAACCAGCAGCGCCAACACCCTGCTCGCGGACCTTCAGGCCCAGCTGGCGGCCGGCAAGTCTGTGACGGTCGGCACAAGCGGCGAACCGAGCGGCAGCCTGATGATCGGCGGTCACGCGTACACCGTGATCAGCATCACCGACGACGGCGCCGGCGGCTACACCGTGGTCGTGCGTAACCCCTGGGGCATCGACGGCTATACCTGCGGCGACAACGTGCAGGACGGCTATGTCACGCTGACCAGCGCCCAGTTCGGCGCGTGGACCAGCTCTTACGCCGTCGCCGCCGCCTAACTTCTCTCACTATCTTTCAGCCGGGTGCAGGATCGATCACAACGATCCTGCACCCGGCTTTATTTCGTGCACGGGATGCCCTTTCGCCGGACACCGGGTGCGGTATGCTCCGCGGTTTCCGCGGCGGCGGCTTCGCGGAAGGACGGCTTCTCTTTTCACAGGCATTCCATGTCACGATCCCTCGCACTCCTCGGCGCCCTCGCTGGCTTATCACTGTTCGCATCCCAAGCGGACGCTCAATGGCACATGAAGCAAGGCCCGCTCATGACGCGGTGGGCCAAGGACGTGAAGCCCAACGCCGTGCTGCCGGACTACCCGCGCCCGCAGCTGACGCGCACCGACTGGCTGAACCTCAACGGCATCTGGGAATACCAGCCCGGCCAGGACGGCGATGCCTCGCCGGCCGGCAAAAAGCTTTCGAGCCAGATCCTGGTGCCCTTCCCCGTCGAGTCGGCCATCAGCGGCGTCATGGAACACCATGACCGCATCTGGTACCGCCGCATGTTCACCGTGCCCGCGAACTGGGCGGGCAAGCAGACAATCCTGCACTTCGGCGCGGTCGACTACGAAAGCGAAGTCTTCGTCAACGGCAAAAGCGTTGGCGTGCACAAGGGCGGGTACGATCCTTTCAGCTACGACGTCACGCCGTTTCTCAATGGCAACGGGCCGCAGGAACTGATTGTTCGTGTCTTTGATCCCACCAACAACGGCGGCCAGCCGCGCGGGAAGCAGTCGCTGCGGCCGGGCGGGATCATGTACACGACGACCACCGGTATCTGGCAGACGGTGTGGATCGAGCCCGTCGCGACCGGCGGCATTGAAAAACTGAAGATCGTCCCGGACGTCGACAACGGCGCGGTGAAGGTCACGGTCAATGCTTACGGCGGCGCCACCGACGGCGACGTGAAGATCACCGTCAAAGACGGCACCAGCACCGTCGCCATCGCGAGCGGCAAGCCGGGTGACGAGATTTCCATCAAAGTCGGCAACCCGAAACTCTGGTCGCCGGATTCGCCGTTCCTGTATGACCTGCAGGTCGCTGTCAGCAATGGCGGCAAAGCAGTCGACCAGGTCGGCAGCTACTTCGGCATGCGGAAGGTCGAACTCGGTGACGTCGATGGCGTGAAGAAAATCCTGATCAACGGCAAGTTCACGTTCCAGATCGGCCCGCTCGACCAAGGCTTCTGGCCCGACGGCATCTACACCCAGCCGACAGAAGAGGCCCTCAAGTACGACTTGCAGACGACCAAGGACCTGGGCTTCAACTTCATCCGCAAGCACATCAAGGTGGAACCGGCCCGCTGGTATTACTGGTGCGACAAGCTCGGCCTGATGGTCTGGCAGGACATGCCGTCCGCCAATTCCTACGATGATCGGCCGACGCCGCCGGTGGACAAGGAAGAATACAAGAGCGAACTCACGCGGATGGTTGCTGCGCTGCACAACGTGCCAGCGATTATCCAGTGGGAAATCTTCAACGAAAACCAAGGCGAACATGATGCGGCCGAGCTGGTGGATTATGTCCGCCAGCTTGATCCGACGCGCCTGATCAACCAGAACAGCGGCGGCGATCAGAAGCCGGTCGGCGATATCTTTGATATTCACCCGTACCCCGCCCCCATCGCCCCGCCGGCCAATGCCAAGCAGGCGCTGGTCGTCGGCGAGTTCGGCGGCATCGGCATGGTTGTCGAAGGCCACACGTGGAAGAAAAAGGACAACGGCAGCTACGTGATGGTCAAATCGCCCGAAGACCTGGTCGACATGTACAGCGAGTTCACCAATCTGCTGAAAACGTTCCGCGATGAAAAGGGCCTCAGCGCCGCCGTCTACACGCAAACCACCGACGTTGAGACCGAAGTCAATGGCCTGCTGACCTACGACCGCCAACCTAAGGCCGACATCAAGCTGATTGCCAAGGCCAACCGCTTTGAGATCCCGCCGCCGACGTACACGGTTGTCGTGCCGACGTCGGAGAAAGAGTCGCAGACCTGGAAGTACTCGTTCGATCAGCCGGGGAACGACTGGTTTAAGACCAAGTTCGATGATTCGTCCTGGAAAGAAGGCCCCGGCGGCTTCGGTACGGAAGGCACACCCGGCATCGGCAAGCTGGGCACGGTTTGGAACACGAATAACATCTGGATGCGCCGCACCTTCAACCCCGGCAAACTGTCGCCGCAACTGATCGCCAAGCTGCCGGTGCGCGTCTATCACGATGAAGACGTTCAGGTCTACATCAACGGCGTACTGGCATATGAGACCAAGGGCCACAACGGGCGATACGAGAATCAGCCCATGACCGACGCCGCCCGCCATGCGATCAAGCCCGACGCCGAAAATGTCATGGCCGTCTACTGCAAGCAGACAGTGTTCGGGCAGTACATCGATGCCGGCATTTCGATCCGGGTACCTGGCAACAAATGACCGATCACTGCTCGACGTTGGACCTATCCCACCCAACGCCGTTCCCGAATCTTGAGCCGTTCACCTTCGGCACGGCAACCAATCCGGCAGGCACCACGCTGACCACCAACGGCGTGTGACTGATGGAAAACGGCCGGCCAATCCTGCCGGTGATGGGCGAGTTCCATTACACGCGCTACCAGCGTGCCGAATGGCGCGACGAACTGCTGAAGATGCGGGCCGGCGGCATCACGATCGTCGCGTCGTACGTTTTCTGGATTCATCACGAAGAAATCGAAGGCCAATTCGATTGGACCGACGATCGCGATCTGCGTGCGTTCGTTCAACTCTGCGGCGAGGTCGGCCTGCGGTTCGTCGCGCGATGCGGCCCGTGGGCGCACGGCGAAGTGCGCAACGGCGGCCTGCCGGAATGGCTGCTGGATAAGGGCCTGAAACTGCGCACGGATGACGTGGCGTATCTGGCCGAAGTCGAACGGTTCTATAACGCCATCGCCGGGCAACTGGCCGGCACGCTGTGGAAAGATGGCGGGCCCGTCATCGGCGTTCAGATCGAAAACGAATATGGCGGCCCTTCTGAGCATCTGCTGACGCTGCGCGAACTGGCTATCCGCGCCGGGCTCGACGTCCCCTACTACACCCGCACCGGCTGGCCGGAACTGCAAGGCACGCTGGCCTTCGGAAAACTGCTGCCGTTGTACGGCGGTTACGCGGAGGGCTTCTGGGATCGCGAACTCACGACGATGCCGGGGCGGTATTGGAAGGAGTTCGCCTTTAAAACCGTTCGCACCGACACCGCGATCGCCAGCGAGCATTTCGGCAGCCGCGAGGCGAAGGACGAAGACGGTATCGATCGCTATCCGTACCTCACGTGTGAGCTCGGCGCGGGGATGATGTGCAGCTATCACCGCCGGATCGAAGCGCTGCCGATGGACGCGCTCTCGATGCCGATCGTGAAGCTCGGCGGCGGCAGCAATCTGCCCGGCTACTACATGTTCCACGGCGGCACGAACCCCGACGGCATCGAGCCGAACCTGCAAGAACACCAGGCCACTCGCCACACGAACTACAACGACCTGCCCACCAAAACCTACGATTTCCAAACCGCCCTCGGCGAGTTCGGCCAGATCCGGCCGCAGTATCACCTGCTTCGCCCGCTACACCTGTTCCTCGCCGACTTCGGACCGCGCCTTGCAACGATGGCCACTGCCCTGCCGGACGTTGAACTGACGCGCGACGATACGCACACGCTGCGTTACGGCGTCCGAACGGATGGCGACAGCGGCTTCGTTTTCATCAACAACTATCAACGTCTTTTGCCAATGCCGGCCAAGCCTGATGTGCAGTTCTCTTTCAAGCTGAAGGAAGGTGCACTGACCTTCCCGGCTGCGCCGGTTAGCGTCGCGGCGGATCGCGCGTTTGCCTGGCCATTCAATCTTGATCTCGGCGACGGCATTACGCTGTCTTATGCCACGGCACAGTTGGTCTGCACGATCGA
>JAQGHK010000353.1 GCA_028288875.1 Phycisphaerales bacterium
ACCTATACCTGCGAGACCACCGAACACGGCGGCACGCTCAAAGCGCCGGCGGACGTATACCCATCGCTGATGTCAGGCACGGGCGTGAACATCACTGGGAACGGTGCAAAGTTCGCGTTCGATTACACGGGCACCGGTTCGCCGGTGGCACAAGTAAAGACGATCCTGACCGCCGGCTACAACCAGGCAACGCAGTTCTCGTCCGGCGCGATCCGCTCTACGCCGTTACCGGCCGGACGAATTCTGGGCTACGGCGACGACGGCGCAAGCACCGTGACAGTCATGCTCACGCTGCCCGGCGATGCCAACCTGGACGGCGCAGTGAATTTCAACGATTTCCTGGTGCTCCAGAATAACTTCAATCAAGCAGGCACGCGGTTCGACCAAGGCAACTTCAATTACGACGGTGCTACCGATTTCAATGACTTCCTGGTCCTGCAGAACAACTTCGGACAGAGCGTGACCGGTGCGGCCGTCGCGTTCACCCGGGCTGAATATGACGCGGTGATGTCGATCACGTCGAACAGCGCGGTGCCGGAGCCGGCGAGCCTGACGCTGCTGGGCCTGGGCGCGGCCGGCATGCTGCGTCGTCGGCGTCGCGCAATCTAATTTGCCATTCGGCCGCCCCGGTGCGTTACCGGGGCGGCCGATTCTTTTCCCGAACCCCTCTGGCGGCGGCTCCTTCTCCGCGGGGGCCGCTGCTTTTTTCGGTACGATCGTTTCCGCAAACCGAGAAAGTGAGCACCTGATGTCGCCGTTCGTTCGTCCCTCCGCATGCTGCGTGGCGCTTGCCTTGCTGGTGCTGACCTCCGCATCGTTGGCGAAGGTCATCCAGTATCCCAAGCCGGCGATTTACGAAGACTCCAAGGCATTCGCGCTCAAGATCAATGGCGAGCCCGTTCCGGTCATCGGCTATTCCAAAGACTACGACTACGCCCTTGCCGGCCTGTCGGGCGAACGATGTGAGATCGAAGTCACGCGGCTGGACGGTAAGCCGACCACCCGCGCCGCGGTCTCACCAAGAAAGCTGGAGATCAAGACGAACGTGGCGGGTTCGCGGTTAACGTTTTCCGTGAAGGGGCCGCAGTATTTGATCGTCGATATTGACGGCATCCGCCGGCTGGTGATCGCGATTGATCCGCCGGAAACAGACAAGCCGGCATCCTCGGGCACCGGCATTTACAATGTCGCGCAATCACCGTACCAGGCCGATGCAACCGGCGCATCGCCATCGACCGAGGCCATTCAGAAAGCCATTAACGACGCCGGCAACGATGCGAGCAAGCAGGGCATCGTCTACGTACCGAGCGGCGTCTTTCGCATCACGCAGTTGCAGTTGCCGAGCCATGTCGCGCTGTACCTCGATGCCGGCGCGGTGCTGCGGACCGATGGCGTCGCCGGTGATTTTAAGAAACAGTTTCATAAGGATTCCACCCGCCGCGACGGGTACTGGATGATCTCAACCGTGCCGAACGCCACGAACGTGAAGGTCTACGGCCGCGGCACAATCGACGGGCAGGGAAAATATATCGAGAAGACCATCGGCCTGATCAACCACGCGCTCGTGCCGATGGCCTGCCGGGGTTTCACCTTCGACGGCCCGGTCCTGCGCGAGTCGGCCTTGTGGGGGATGGTTATCGCCAATTCACGCGACGTGCACGTGCGCAACAGCAAGCACTTCAATCGCCTGGACATGGGCGAGGACGACTGCATCGACGTCTGCAATTCGCAGGACGTGACGGTTGAGCGGTCGATCGCCATCTCGCTGGACGACCCGTATTCAACGAAGACGTGGGACGCCGATACCGACATTGCCAAGCAATGGTCGGGCGATTTCGAAGGCAACAAAAATATCCGATTCGAAGATTGCCTGGCGTGGACACGGTGTTTCAGCTTCAAGATCGGCGCCGGCGTGTGGAAGCCGCAGGAAGACATCGTTGTTCGCAACTGCGTGAGCTTCGACGGCGCGCACGCGATCGGCATTTCACATTCCTATGGCTTAGCGGACGTGCGAAATATTACGTTCGAAAACATCGACGCCGAGCGAACGACGTGCGACGTGCTCGGCCGGTCCTGGGCGCGCTTCGCGATCGATAACAAAAAGCGCGAGACCGAGTCCGGCGGCATCTACGACATTAAGGTGCGGAACATCCGCGTCTTCGATCCGGGGACCATGCCGGTGCTGATGCAGGGGCTGAACGAGAGCCGACAGATTCACGGCATCACGTTCGAAAACATCCTGATGCGCGGTGACGCCAAGCCCGCCACCAGCCTGCCGGCCATCGGCGTAACCAAAACACAATTGGCCAGCGACATTACGATTAAGCCTTAAAGCGTCGCCGGCGCATCGCCGCCCGCGCACCCAGCGCCCAAATGAGCGCCATGGCAGTGGGTTCCGGGACCATGCTGGTGTACAGGTACGCGCGGGCGACGGATGCCTGATCAATCAATTCCCATGTTGGCAGGGCAGTGGTCTGGGCGGGGCGGTCCCAGATGAGGTCGTAGAAACCGTTTGGATCCGCGCGGACGTCATGCAGGTACGTCAGGCCGCCGTAGACCTTGTTGATCCAGTTCAGATTGTGATCGTGCCGGTACAGGTCGTCGAGCGCGTCGACCAGCTCGAAGGCCCAGTGGCCTTGGTCCTTGATCGCTCCGTTGGTCGTGTTGATGTATCGAATGAGGTTGCGCGCGGCCAGCCGTTGGGCTTCGCTCAGATAACTGGGAATGCCGGTGGCATCGAACAGCTCCAGGTTTGTCTGGATCGCAATGCCGGCCGAGTTACTCAGCGGCGGTCCGCCGGGCGTGTGTGAGGTCAAGCTGTAGTTTTGAGCGTAAAGGCCGTCGGACTGCTGGATGTGCGTGTTCGCCCAGGTCAGCAGGCGCTTCGCGTCGTTCAGATAAGCAACGTTTCCCGTTGAGCGATAGAGCATCGCGGCCCCGTGCGCGCCTTGCAGTGTAGAGATGGCATCGACACCGCCTTGCGTGGCCTGCTGGTGGAAGTAGATGCCGCCGTTGAGGTCTTCGCCGGTCATGACGAAGCGCTGCGTCACTTCCGCGCGAACGAGATACAACGGATCGTGCGTGACGCGATACGCCTCGACGAGCGCGACGACGACGTGGCCGTTGTCGTCGTAGTACCGATCGGCCCCGCCGGAACTGGCCGAGTAACCCTTGTTCCAATAGGACGTATACAACTGGTCGGAGAAGCTGCGCAGCGCGGGCGTGTACGTAACGGGATCGAGTGCGGTCAGCGCGTTGAGCACGCGGAATTGTGTCGCCTCCGCCCAGACGAACGCCCGGCCGTTCGCGCCGCCGGATTGCACGCCTTCCAGCGACGCCGCCTCGGCATAGAGCGAGCTGTTCGATTTGCGCAGCGTGCGCTCAATGTTGTCGGAGACGGTTAATCCCCACGTCTTAAGCTGGCCGTAATCGACGGCCGCGCGGGCGCTCGCAGTGCATACAGACATCGCTGCCAAAGCCGTGCAGATCGCCGTAGTTCTTCGCATGAACGCCTCCGCCAAAGATTCACTCACCGTCACTTCGTCGCCGTGTCGTTACCTTCCGCGGCGACGACGTCGAATTCCGCCAGCGAACCGAACGGACGTCCGTTAGTTGCGGACGTGATGATGTATTTCAGGTAGCGCGTCCGGATCGGCTGTTTCAGCTTCACTGTTTCCAATCCCCCGCGCCCGCTGAGCTTGCCCGTGGCGACCGTCGTCCAACTCTGTGCGTCGTCGCTGGCTTGGATCTCGAACTCTTTGGCCCGGCCGTTTTCGTCGTCGGAACGCTGCGTGAGGGCGATCGCTTTGAGCTTCGCCGGCTTGCCGAGGTCGATCGTCAGCTCATGCGGCGGGCGAGCTTCCGTTCCGCTGTATTGGCTGTGCCAATACGTGTTTGGATCGTTGTCGATGGCGTGCTCGGCGCGGCCTTCGTCGGGCTGCTCGCTGCTGGCGACGATGCGCCAGCCGGCTTTGTCGATCAGGCGATCGAACGTCGCGCTCGCCGGCGAGGCCGCCGCGTAGCCGGCCTTGCTCGCCATAGCGGTCACCTGGCCGCCGTCGATGAGCTTGAACGGGGCGGTGTAGTCCATCATCGTTGCGGCGTCGCCGTGGCCGAGCGCGTAGCGGATCGTCGCGCCGGGCGTGAGTGTCGAGAGCGTGACCTTGCCGTCACGGCCGCGCGCGATCTTCACCGGCGACACCACCGGCGGCTGCAGGATGGCCAGTGCCGCGGGATCGTCTTTCGGCCCGATCGCACGCAGCGTGAATCGCGTGATCGCCGGCTCGGCGTAGAGGATGTAGTTCGCCAGCGGCCGCGGGCCGCAGCTTTGGCTGCCCAGGCCGAGCGTGCCGCTGTCGAGCGAGAGAATCGTCTCCGGCCGGGCGAGGAGTTCATTCGGATGGCGATGGCCGGTGAGGTCCTGCTCGGAAAAATGCAGGGCGCTGAAGGCCAGCGGCGTTTGCATGCTGACCAGCAGGCCGGCGCTGTCGTTATTCGACAGCACGACCCAACTCGTCTGCTGCCGGCCGCCCATGGTCTGCGGGCGGACGTACGGCTCAAACATCTTCGCGACCGATCGATCATAACGGCCCAGATCAGCCGCGGCGCAGCGATCCGGATAGTTCTCCTGTGGCCCGCGGCCGAACCAGGTCACCTGTTCAAACCCGGCCGGGATCGCCAGTTGCACGCCCACGCGGGGCAGCACCATTTCCGGGTGGTTGCAGTTCATCATGGACGTGACGCTGATCGTGCCGTCGCCGAAGACGGTGTACTGCACGTCTTCCACAAACATCAGATCGTCCTGGCCCGCCCAAGCGTGTGTGGCGTTCACACGCAGCACGCCGGGCGAAAGCGTTTCGTGGCTGAACGACTTGAGCGTGCTTTTAAGACTCGCCAGGCCCCCGCGGTTCCAAGTCCCTTCCATCCAGCCGTCGCTGTCGCCCGGCGAGCGGTAGACCTGCAACTGCGGGCCGGTTTGAATGAGTTCCGGGCCGGCCGTTTTTTTGAAGCTGCTGAGTGTGCCGGTCTTCACGTCGAACGCCGCAGAAAAATCGGCGTTGCGGACATTCAGCTGATCGGCGGATTCCGCCACATCCAGCGCCGGCTGGCCGTCGAGTTTGGCGAGGGGCCTTTCCGTCGCCGGCAGCACGAATTGGCCGGCCGCGATCTCGTGGCCCGGGTTGGCCCAGCGTTCCGGCGTCGTCGTCTTGATCGATACATTCAGCGCGTAAGTAAAACCGGGCTGCTGTTCGAAGGCTTCCACCGGCACAAGCACTTCGCCGCGCTCGCCGCCTGTGAGCTCCGGGCATTTCATCGTGCCGGACTGCCGAATCGCGCCGTCGGCGGTCAGCGTCCACTCCAAATTAAGCCGATCAAGTGTTCGGAAGGCATAGCCGTTGGTCATCTCAAAGCGGCCCTTGGCCGGGTCGATCGCCGTGAACTTCACCGGCTGGTACACGCGCTTCACTTCCGGCAACTTCGCGGTCGGCGTGCGGTCGGATAGCACCAGGCCGTTGCAGGCTTCGAGGTTGCTGTTCGGCTTGTCGCCGAAGTCGCCGCCGTAGCCCATGACTTTGTCGCGCCCGTCCGGCGTCAGTCGGCCGTCGCCGGGCAGGAGCAGGGTCTGATCGACGTAATCCCAGATGCACCCGCCGATGCAGCGTGGGCTGGCTTCGACGGCGTCCCAGTATTCTTTCAGGTTCCCCATGCCGTTGCCGCGCGCGTGGGCGTACTCACACATGAAGAACGGCCTCGGGTCGTTGAGCTTCCCTTGCTTCGCCACCGTGTCGCGGTGCGGGTACATCATGCTGACGAGGTCGGCGTACTTGCTGTTGCCTTCGTAGTGCGTGGGGCGGGAAGGATCGATGGCCTTGATGGCGTCGCGCGCCGCGGCGAAGTTCGGGCCGGGTCCGCTCTCATTGCCGTACGACCAGAAGACCACGGCCGGATGGTTTTTGTCGCGCTCCACCATTTCCACCTGGCGATCGACGTGCACCTGCTTCCAGGCCGGGTCGTTGCTGAGCGATTCCTTTCCATAGCCGCTGCCGTGGCTTTCGAAGTTGGCTTCGTCGACGAGATAAATGCCCCATTCGTCGCACAGTTCCAGCCAGCGCGGCTGGTCGGTGTAGTGGCTGGTGCGGACGGTGTTGATGTTGTTCTGCTTCAGGATTTTCAGATCCTGAATCATGAGATCTTCCGTAATCGCCCGGCCACGGACGGGGTCGTGCTCGTGGCGGTTCACGCCCTTGAATTTCACGGCGC
>JAQGHK010000405.1 GCA_028288875.1 Phycisphaerales bacterium
TGGCGGACAGGGGCGTCCGGTGGGTTGATCAGCATGTACAGGCGCAGCAGGTCCGCCGGGTTCACAGCTCCTCCCTTTTCGAGGAGATTGGCCCGGTGATTAGTCACGGTCTTGATTGAGATATCCATGCGCCGGGCAATCAGCTTGTTGGGCAGCCCGTCGACGATAAATTGCAGCACCTCGCGCTCACGCGCAGTGAGGTTCGCAAAGTGCTGGCGAATGGTATCGAGTTCGGCCGACTCCGCCCGACGCTTTTCGTCGTTCGCCAGGGCTTCCCCGACCTTCCGAAGGAGCGTGTCGGGATGAACGGGCTTTTCAAGGAAGTCTTCGACGCCGAGTTTCATCCCTTGGACCGCAATGGGAATCGTCCCCGTGCCGCTGACGACAATGACCGGTAGCATGACCTGTTCGTCCACCAGCTTTTGCAGCAATTCCATTCCGCTCATGCCCGGCATGTGCAGGTCGAGGATTAGACAGCCGGGCGACCCGCGCTGGTACTCCGCGAGAAACATCAGGGCCGATTCGAACGCCTGATAGTGAAAGCCGCTGGCTTCGAGGATCATGCAGGTGGAGCGACGCATCGCGCCGTCGTCATCCACCACGTAAACAGTTGGTTGGCCGCTCATAAGTCGTGGTTTCTCTTAGTTCAACCCACCCGCGAGATTGGCAGTCTCGCAGCCGCTGGAATCGGCAACTCATTTGCCATTGTGCGCTTCTTTCACGGAGAAGGAAAATGTAGTGCCGTAATCAACATTTGCATGGGCGCTGAGGTGTCCGCCATGGTCTTCCAGGATCGTCCTGCACAAGGCCAACCCCATTCCCATGCCCGTTTGCTTGGTCGTAAAGAACGAGTCAAAAATCTTGTGCAGGTTGTCGGGCGACACGCCACAGCCGCCGTCGATGACGTTGATGGTGACCATGCCATCACCGCTCTTTTCAGTGGAAATGATTAGCCGGCGATCACTCGGCGGAACGGCCGACATCGAATCAATTCCATTGCGAATCAGATTCACCAGCACCTGCTGAATCTGAATCTGATCCACCATGACTGGCGGGAGGCCATCGGCCAGCCGAAGCGTCGGGTCCAAGTGTCCCTGTCGCAAATCGAAAGCAAGCATCTGCATCGATTCCAGTATCAACGCATTGATATCCATCGCTCGCACAAGCAGTTGCTGCTTTTTCACGAACGTTCGCATCCGGCGGATGATTTCGCCGGCACGCACGCTTTGAGAAACAATCTCGCCAAGAATTCCCTTGGCGTCGGGCAGGGAAGTGAGTTTGGCATCGCCTTTCAGCGAACATTGCAGGGCCACGCCGTAATTCAAAATCGCGCCCAGCGGCTGATTTAGTTCATGTGCCAGCCCGGCCGCCATCTGGCCCATGGTGCGAATGCGTTCCATGTGCGCCAGCGCGTTCTGCTGATCTTTGGCGCGTTCTTCCGTGCGTTTGAGATCATCGATATCCGTGTTCGTGCCGAACCAGCGGATGATCTGGCCTTTTTCGTTCCGCACTGGAACGCTGCGGATCAGGTGCCAGCGATAAATGCCTGTGGCTCCATTCCGCAAGCGCGTTTCGTGCAGGTGAGGGCGACCGGCTTTGACGGCCTCCATCCATTGACGGGAGGTATGATGCAGGTCATCCGGATGGATGGCCGGAAGCTGGTACGCCTCCGCTAGAGGCCCATCAAGTTCTGCCAAGCCGGTGTATTCGTACCAGCGCCGGTTGTAGTAATCGATTTGGCCCGCCGCATTGGCTTCCCAGACGATCTGCGGCAGGGAATCGGCCAGTTGCCTGAAACGCGATTCGCTCTCGCGCAACGCCCGCTCGGTTTTAATCTGCTGAGTGATGTCTCGAGCGATGACGGACGCACCGAAGATGGCTCCATTGGCATCACGAATGGGCGAGATCGTTAGCGATACGTTGATGAGCCGGCCGTCTTTGGTTCGGCGGATCGACCGGTAGTGATCGATCGCAAGCCCACGTCGCAGTCGATCGATAACGTACGTTTCCTCGCTCAGGCGTTCCGGTGGAATCAGAACGTTAACGGCCTGTCCGATAATTTCTGCCGCGGTATAGCCAAACAGCTTTTCGGCCGCTTGGTTCCAGACGGTGATCGCGCCGTCCAGGCGCTTGCCAACGATCGCGTCGTTCGTGTTTTCGACGATTGCGGCGAGGATCGCACGCGACTCTTCCAATGAGGCTGAGTCAGAAAGGGAAGCGGATACGTCCATCGCGGGTTCGGTCATCCCTCAATTCTCGATTCGCCGGAGCTGCTGTATGGAAAAATACAGCACCGTAATGTGTATGTTGAACCGTTTTGTGGGCCGAGTGCAAGGGACGAACACGTATCTATTTTCTAATTCCCGAAAAGCGACCATATGACCTGAATAGGTAACCGCTCTGTGCGTTTGGCTAATCGTCGCGGCGTCAGGTTGTTACGGTGCCCGCCGCCTTACCGGCTAGGTAACCCGTCGCCCATGCCCATTGGAAATTGAACCCGCCGATCCGTCCGTCGCAGTCGAGAATCTCGCCCGCCAGATACAGGCCGGGCGCCTTGCGGGACTGTAGGGTGCGGTAATCGATTTCACTCAGCGGCACGCCGCCGGCCGTGACTTCGGCGTAATTCCAACCCCGATGCTGCGTGACGGGTAAAACGAGGCCCGTCAGGGCGTGAACCAGTGTCCGCCGGGCATCGCGGGAAAGCTGGCCGGCAGGCAGGGTTGCATCGATTTCGGTATGACGCAGCAGTGCTGCCGCGACGCGTTCAGGAAACCAAGTCGCAAGATGAGTCAGCATGGCCGCCTTGGGCCGTTTGGCAATCGCGGCAACGATCGCCCGCTCGGCCTGCTCGAACGTCTGACCGGGCAGAAGGTTACATCGCAGTGTCGGCTGCTGCCCCGTTTCGCTGGCCGTCGTCCAGTGGCGGCTGGCATCCATCACGACCGGGCCACTGATGCCGAAATGGGTCCACAGCATGCTGCCGGCGCGCTGATCGACTCTTGTACCGCCGACGACGACCGACAGCTCCACGTCCTGCGCGATGCCGGCTAGCTCCGCGTGAAACATCTGCGGGGCCAGCACCAGCGGCACGAGGGCGGCATACGTCGGCGTGACTGTGTGGCCGAGCTGCTTGGCAATCTCCCAACCGAAGCCGTCGCTACCACTGCGCGGGAGCGATTTGCCGCCGGTCGACAGGATGACCTTGGTGCTCGTCAGTTCGCCGCGCTCGTGGCGGATGGCGAATCCCTCTGCATTAGACAGGGGGCTAATCTCTTTAACGCGAGACTGGGTGTGCAATGCGACACCCAGCGATTCGCACCGCCGCAGCAGGGCGGCCAGCACGGCTCGTGCGCTGTCGGCGACGGGGAATAGCTTCCCGGTCGGCTCACGCGTCAGCGGCACGCCCATGGATTCGAACCATCGCACAGTGGCCGCTTCATCAAAGGCGGCCAGCACATTGCGGACGATATTGCGTGAGCCGTTGAAGTCCTGCGCCTGAACCTTTTGATTCGTCACATTGCACCGGCCGCCGCCGGAGACAAGGATTTTAGCCCCCAGCGTTTTCGCGCCATCGAGCACGACAATGCGGTGTCCGCTTGATGCCGCCTCGGCCGCAAAGATCGCCGCCGCCAGACCGGCCGCGCCGCCGCCGATGATCGCGAGGTCAGCATCCGGCATCAGCGAACCCGCAGCAGGATGAACTTCAGGTATTGCAGCTCCCGACAGATCAGCGGGAATGGATGATCCGCCGGCTGGCCGTGTACGCCAAGGATCGTCGCCTGCCGGCGCGCCTTCGAGACGGCGGTTTCGCAGATGTCATAAAACATCGCCTGGGAAATGTGGCTAGAGCAGGACGAGAGGGCGATGATCCCGCCCGGCGATAGCACATTCAGCGCGGCCGTGAACAGGCTTTGGTAACTCGCGGTCGCCTTCACCACATGCCGCTCGGCCGGGGCAAAAGAGGGCGGGTCGACCACGATCAAATCCCACGTCCGCTTCTGCGCCTTGGCCTGTTCCAGAAACTCAAACGCGTCGGCCGCGATGGCGTGATGGTGATCCGGCGGCAGACCGTTAAGCGCCCAGTTACGATCGGCCTCTTCCATCGCCGGCTTGGCGAGATCGACACTGGTCACGTCAGTTGCGCCATTCATGCCGGCATAGATCGAGAAGCCGCCGGTGTAGGCAAACAGGTTCAACACCTGACGCCCGTTCGCTAGCTGGCCGATGCGGGCACGGTTTTCCCGCTGATCGAAGAAGAACCCTGTCTTTTGCCCCTGCACCAGGTCGGCCTGAAATCGGATGCCGTTCTCGACGAACTGCACCGGCCCGGCCGGCATCGGGCCGCGAACGGCTCGGCCACGCGTTTTGGCATCGGAACGATACTTCAAAAACACGTTGGTGATCGACAGCCGATCGGCCAGCCAGTCGGCGATCGCTTCAACATCCCAAAACCCCGCCGGCGCGTCGCCATCGAGTTTCAGCACCGCGTGGTCGGCGTACAGATCGCAGGTCAGCCCCGGCAGGCCGTCGCCTTCGCCGGCGATTAGGCGGTAGCCGGTCGTGCGCTCGTCGAAAAGCGCCCGGCGGAGCGAAAGGGCGGTATCGAGGCGCGACAGAATCAGTTCGTCATTCAGCCGCTCGCCGGCCGCGCACATGCGGACCGCTAGGGGGCCGATCGGATCGTACATGCCGAAGCCGACGATCGAATTATCCTTGTCGTGCAGAACGACCCGCGAGCCGGCCGGCGCGTTCGGCGTTTCCGCCAGCCAATCGCGATACACCCACGGCCATCCCTGCTTCAGCATTCGCGTGCGATCGCGCACGAGCTTCAGACGAACCGGATCAGTATTGGCAGTGAGAATAAATTGCATAAAACCCGACCGCGCCTCAAGAACTTCAGTCACGCGTACGACCGCTCGCGAGCTTACGCGACGGTTCAATGTTTTCGAAATAGCGAACGCCCAGCGCCGCCCGCGCGGGCGATATCAAATTCTTTCGCCAACCCGCCATCCACGTTAGCGTTGACAGAATGCCGCACGCTCGCCGCCGCCATTACGGGCTCATCGCCTCGCTTGTCGTTATCGCCTTGGCAACCCACATTGCCACCGCCCAGGCCGAGATCACCCGCGTCGACTTCCAACAGTACGACACGAAATCCGCCGTCCGTGTGGTCGAAGAGAAGGGCCATCTCATCGTGACTTGGCCGATCGACGCCACGCACAACGGCGTTCTCAAACTCTCGCTCGATACCGCAAAGCCGCTGATCGCCGCCCTTGCCACGCGAACCGGCGAAGAGCCGCCGCGACCGATTCTGCAGAATGTCGATCCCTGCGGCGTGCTCACCGTCGGCACGCGCAACTTGAAACCCGCCGG
>JAQGHK010000333.1 GCA_028288875.1 Phycisphaerales bacterium
CTGATCGCTTTTCGAGAGCTCGGAAAGCGCGCCGGGTTTGCCTTGTTCGAGCTGTCGCATCTGGCCCTCGCTCAGCCGCGGCGAGATCAACGCAACACGCCCATTGGCGGCAATCCAGTCGCTCAGCACTGATTCAATCGCGTCGTAATCCACCCGCCGGGCCGACACTTCGTCATATTCGCCGGGGGCAAGATAGGTTTCGGTGCGATCGGTCAGTGTGGCCGGGCCGGTGGTTTCGAAGCGATCGGTCTGATCGCCGGTAGGCCGGCCCCAAGGGTCGCGCTGCTGCGCGCTGACATCGGCTTTGACCGCGCCGGTGGCTTCACGGACACGCTGCGTACCGCCCGTCGGACTGCCGACGTTCGTCGGGACGATCTGGCCGGCCAGTGTGCGATTAACAAACAGCGTCATCCGCGGCCGGCCAACCTGGTTGTAGGTGTTCACGAAGGCCGCCTGCTCGGGCGGCGGCATCGTCACGATCGGTTCATCGGAATACGGCTGGCGGTTGGCAAACGCCGGGTCCGGGCTGGGCAACGGCTTGGCTTCCGGCTCGACATTGACCGTGTAGGTGCCCGTAGGCGGGATCGCCGCTCGCGGCGGCGGTGGCGCGTCGTCGCTCGCACAGCCGCTTAAACCCGCAGTCAGGGTTCCCAACAACGCACCGGCAATCAGACCTCGCACAGTTCGCTCCTTGCTCGCCCCATCCGACACATCGGATCAGACACGGCTCAACGGCCATTGATTGTTGCACCCTCGGCAAATGTTGTCGAGCAAATGTTGTCGCCCTAGGCCCCGCCCCTGTTTGCTTTGGCCGTTGTCGTCTAAACTACGGTTTATGAGCTACGGCCAACCGCCTGTCGTCACGCCGCCGATCAACAAGAACTTGCCCCGCATCCTTGTCTGCGACGATGACCAGATTTTCCGCAAACGCCTCGTCCGTGCCTTCCAGGCGCGCGGCTATGAAACCATCGACGCCCCCACGCCCGGCGACGCGATCGAACTCACCAAGCGCTTCAAGCCCGCCCGCGCCGTGCTGGACCTCAAGATGCCCGGCAAGAGCGGCATTGAGCTGATCGACGATCTGACGGCAATCGATCCGGACCTCGATATCGTCATCCTCACTGGCTTTGGCAGCATTGCGACGGCCGTGGAAGCCGTGCACCGCGGCGCCTTGGATTATCTCACCAAGCCGGCCGACGCGGACCAGATCCTGGCCACCTTCGAGCGCGACGGCGAACTGCCGCCGCAGGTTCCTGATAACCAGCCAACACTCGCTCGCGTCGAATGGGAACATATCCAGCGCGTGCTGGCCGACTGCGGCAACAACATCAGCCAGGCCGCCCGGAAGTTGGGCATCCACCGCCGCAGCCTGCAGCGCAAACTGGCGAAGATGCCGCCGTTTGAATGATCGTTCCGCGTTCGTTTTACAACCGCGCTCCCGATCTTGTCGCTAAAGACCTGCTCGGCAAGCTGCTCGTCCGCACGTATCGCGGCCGACCGCTTGTTGGTCGAATCATTGAAGTCGAGGCGTACTTCGGCACGCATGACGCCGCTTCGCACGCGGCCATGGGGCCGACCGCGCGGAACGCCATCATGTTCGGCCCGCCGGGCTTTGCGTACGTCTATTTCATTTATGGCATGCACTGGTGCCTGAATGTCTCGTGCCTGCCGGAGGGCGTGGCGGGGGCTGTGCTGTTTCGGGCGCTATTGCCGATGAAAGGCATAGCGACCATGGCCCGCCTGCGGAATCAGTTGCCGACCGCCAAACCCGCCGCCCTCACCGGCGGGCCGGGGAAACTCTGCCAGGCGATGGGCATCACGCACGCCGCCGGTCACGGCGTCGATTTCACACGGCCGCGTTCGCCCATCCGCATCATGGACGACGGCCATCCGCTTCCCGCCGTCGACATCACCCCGCGCATCGGCCTGACCAAGGCCGCCGACCTGCCACTTCGCTTCGTCGCCCGACCCGAGTCCATCCGCAAGATCGCCACTTCATGAAGCAAAAGACCATTCGCCCGTTCGTCCGCCCGCTCACCCGCCTGGCCGCCATCGCGATGCCGCTCGTCCTGGCCGGCGGCTGCATCAGTTCGATGAAAAGCGGTGACCTCGCGGCCATCCAGCCGGTGTCGGCGGAAACGCCGCGGGTCGGGCAGGTGTATCTGATTCGCGGCCTGATCGGCCTGTTCTCTGTCGGCATCGATAAGCTTGGTGAGCAGATCAATTCCGACGGCATCACCGCCCACGTGTTCCAGGAAGTGCAGGACCCCGGCATGGCGAAGGCGATCATCGCCAGCTACGGCCCGGCGGCACATCGCGAGCCGTTGGTGCTGATCGGCCATTCCGTCGGCGCGGAAGACGTCATTACCATCGCCCGCACACTGCAGGCCCAGAAGATCGACGTCGATCTGATGATCTGCCTCGATGCCACCAACCCGGACAAAGTGCCGGCCAACGTGAAGCAGTGCATCAACTACTACCAGTCCAGCCTCATGGATTACCTGCCGATCCTCCGCGGCCTGCCGCTAAAGACCGAGGCCGATTTCCGCGGCGATCTGCAGAACTTGAACGTTCGGCATGAACACCGCGAACTGCTGGAATGGGACACCAACCACTTCAACATCGATAAGGATGAGAAGATTCACGCCGACATTCGCAAGCGGCTAGAAGCCCTCTGCATCGCCCGCCCGCAATGGTTGGCCGCTCACGCGAGCCCGACCACAACGGTTTCCATTTCAAAGTGAACGCTCTGCTGTAGGGGCGAGGCATGCCTCGCCCGGAAACGGCGATTCGCCGCAAAGGACGACGCATGCGTCGCCCCTACATCTCATGTGTTTCTGAATCTGCTTTAGATGGCGTGTCGCGATCAGACGGACTTCGAACGCAGCTTTACAATCGCCGTGCGTTGCAGCCGACGTAGCGTCGGGCCATCGAACGAGTCCGACGGGTCCGGATCTTCCGAAGTAAGTTCAAACTGCCGACAGACGGCCGCACGTTCATCGCTCGCAAGCGGCCTAAGCAGGTGATTAATGCGATCGACCCGATCTACATGATCGATCCCGCAGCGGCCGGTGTCCGCCACGCGATCGGCCCGTTCACCGAGGCCGGACACGACCATGCCCGTACCGAGCCGCCCCGTCGTGCGGGCGAAGCCTTTCATCAGAGCCAACGTCGCATACGTGCTGAACTTATTGCCGCGACGTGTATCGAAGCTTTCGACGGCACGCATCAGAGTGAGGCTGCCTTCGTTCGCCAGTTCCGGCAGCGTGATGCCAGGCCGCACGTGCTTCTTGGCAACCGACACGACCAGCCGAAGGTTCGCCCGGACGATGCGGTTGCGGACGTCCGTAGCGCGTTCGAGCAGGCGATCGATGTGCGTTAAATCGCGCCGGCGAATCCGGGCCGGATCCAGCCGATGGCGAGCCTGGGCGGCCTGGAATTTTCGGAAGTTGAACTGCAGAAACAGCGCCCGTTCCTGCGTCGGCGACAGCACCTTATGGCTGCACAGCGACGCCAGCTCCGGCGACAGGCCGCGCATCGGCGGCGGCGAAGCGACATCGGAACCGAGCGGCTCCTGAGCGACCAGCGCGTCCATCACCTCGGCCGCGTCGTCCTGATGGTAAAGCGGGTCGTCGAGAAACTTGATCCGTCGGCCAATCGCGCGGGCCATTCGGTCGGCCAGCACCAGGCGGAAGGTTGTGGAGCGTGGCAGGCCCAGCAGCGTCGCGATGCGAGCGAACGGCAAGCCATCGCCGGCTAGACGCTGCACACCTTCAACAGCGGCCGCCGACGCCGCGGCGGGCCGGCCAGTGAGGAACGCGTTGTCGGGATGCTCGGCATCGTGCTTGCGAAGTTCTGCTTCAATCGCCAGTGCCGTTCGGCCGACGAGGCGACCGACGCGGGCGGCGATTTCGTCCACTGGACGCCGCGTATCCTTGCACAGCCGCCGCGTGTGCCGGCGAATGATCGACCATTCGTCGTCGGCGATCCGGGTGCAGTTGATCGTCGGGGCGAGGCTCTGCCGATGGGCCGCGAAGAATTGTTCGACCACGCCCAGACGGAAGCCGACGCGGCGTTTGCCGTCCGGGAACATGAATCGCCGGGCAGCTAAGCCACGGCGACGCCAGCGTTGAATGGTTTTGCTCGTGACGTTGAACTGCTGAACGAGATCATCGATCTGCAACACCGGCTCGGCGCGATTGACCGTGCAGTCATCCAGCGTCATGGAGACGCGCTCGATCAGCAGACCCAAGTCGTGCTGCAGTGCGAGGCCGGTCGCCTGATCGGTCGGCGGCACTTCGGGGCGGTAGTCAGTGATTCGGAAGACGATGTAGGCCGGCGGATACGCCTTGGCCGGGTCGATGGAGAGCAGCAATGCCTCGGCCGCCTGAAGCTGTTTTTCTCGAACGCCCGCCGGGACAAACGCCATCTGGCGTGCCAGCGATTCGAGAAAGTCCAAGCGGTAGCGGCTCACAGCCTTATTATCCGCCGCGGCGGAACGCCACGTCAAGCGGGAAATCCGAGCAATAATCCAGCATCCGGCACACTGGGAAGGCTTTCCGGTGTCTTATGCCTATTTTTACCGTCGCGAGAGCCCTCAAGGCCGCATAGCGGCTTCAATCTCCTTTACGGTCTTGGGGATCTTGGCCGTCAGATTCTTGTTGCCGGCCCGGGTTAGCAGCAGGTCATCCTCGATCCGCACGCCAAGCTGCCGATCCGGCAGATAGACGCCCGGCTCAATCGTGATGACGGTATTCGCCTTCAGCGGATGATCCGGCACGGCATCGTGAACGCTCAGCCCCAACGGATGGCCGATGGAATGGATGAACGCGTCGCCGAGGCCGGCCTTATCGATCACGGTCCGCGCGGCGGCGTCGATGTCGCTCAGCCGCACGCCCGGCTTGCTGGCCTTGATCGCGGCCAGCTGCGAGGCGAGGACGACTTCGTACACCTCGCGCTGATCCGCCGTGAACTTGCCGTTCACGGGATACGTTCGTGTGACGTCCGACGCATACCCGCCGAACGACGCGGCCGAGTCGATGACGACCAGATGGCCGTCTTCCAGCGGGCGATTGTTCTGAATGTAGTGCAGCACCGTGCCGCCCATGCCGCCGCCGACGATGGTGCCGTAGGCGATGCCGCCGCCCTGCTGCTTGTAGACCGTTTCGAGCGCGAGCTGCAGTTGCCCTTCGTTCAGGCCCGGCCGGATGTGCGGAACAGCTTGGCGGTAGGCCAGCTCCGTGATCTCGGCCGCGCGGACGATCAACGCAATTTCAGCCGGCGACTTGGTCGCTCGCATGGACAACAGCAGCCCGGTCCGGTCTTCAATGCGAACGCCCGGAATGCGCTGCGCGACCTGCTGGAAAATCGCCAGGTCCGCCGACACGGCCGCGGGATAAACCGCGAACGGCAGCACGCAGGCGGCCTGCTTCGCCCGGCGCAGGGCCGCCGTCACCATGCCGGGCAGCATTGATGTGCGTAGCACCGTGCCGAATCCAGTCTGCTTCTTTAGTTCGGCGTTGATGATGGCGCGATAGCCGTCCCACCGCTCCGCCTCGGAATTCACCGGCCGAAGGAACAACGCGATGCGCCGTTCCGGCTGCGGGTGCCCGCCGTCGAAAAGGACGAACGCGCCCGATTCATTTTCGATGCCGGTGAGATACACAAAGTTCGCATCGGTCTTGAAACTGCCGCTCGCACCGTCGCCTGCAGCCACAATCGCAATGCTTCCGCCCAGCGACTTGAGCAGGGTTTCTCGGCGTTTCGAA
>JAQGHK010000507.1 GCA_028288875.1 Phycisphaerales bacterium
ATACTTTAATGACCCCGATACCATTGTAGGACGTTGACTCGATGTGTTCGATGTCGTTTACGGTGATGCTGAGCGCGCGTTCATGCGCGTAAACGATTCGTTGCTCGACTTCCTGGGCGTTCAAGCCGGAATATTGCCAGACGATGCTGACGACCGGGATATTGATGTTCGGAAAAATGTCCGTAGCCATCGACTTGATGGCGTACACGCCAAGAATCGCCACCAGAATCGCGGCGACGACGAACGTGTACGGACGGCGCAAGGCGAGAAGAACAATCCACATAATTCAGTCCCGAAAAATCAGACGTCAAACAACGACGCAGACATACAGGCAGCAGTCAAACGTTGGCACCGGCGGCGAATACATTTCCCATCAGCCGAAGCGATTCACTGATTCCGCGGCAATCCACGTCACTCAACTGTTTCAATTCGGCTTCCATGGCGTCGCGTGTCACTGCGTAAGCGTCTTTCAAAATGCGTTGCCCCTGAGGCGTGAGCGACAAATAGCAGCAGCGGCGATCGGAGGCCGATTCATCGCGGCGGAGGTAACCCTTGGTTACCAGTCCGGAGACGATGCGGGATGCGGTCGGTAACGTTGTGCCGAGACAGCCGGCGACATCAGAAAGAGTTCCCTTGCGCTCAGCGCGAACCAAGGTGCGAAACTGCGAAACGGAAAGGCCTTTGCCACGCCCCGACCGCATGTGTATCCGCATGAACCACATGACAACGGGCATGTGGGTCAAGATTTCCTGGGCACAGTCGGCGACGTCTTTGCGGTCGACCGAAGAGGGTTTGGTTCGTTTAGTTGCTGCTGCTAATGCTTGCACAAGCTAACTATTATGCCAGACAACCAAATTCGTCAATTAGAAGGTTGAAAATGAAACGGAATTAATCGCGCTTCGCGGTTTTTGCCGAAAAAACGAGGATCCGAGCAAGTGTTTGCTAATTCAACTTTCCAAGGTGTCCGGGCAAGATGGCTAGTTGTGCCACTTCGGATAGCCCTGCATGGCCATTTCCAACGCCGTGGCATAGGTCGGCGCATTGCGATTAACGACCGAGTCTTTTTGAAGCTGTGACTCCATGTCGCGCCGCATCTTGGCGAACTGATCGCTCCGCAGCGTTTCCAGCATCCGGCCTTGCACGGCGTTTTCTTCAAACGCCTGCGTGCGGCCGTTGGTCTTCGTTTCCAGCTTGGCGAGGTAATACGCCCCGTCCGCTTTCATCACGGGCGTCGCCTCGCCGGGGTGAAGCTGCCACAGCGCGTTTTCGATGCTTTCAAGGCGATACGCGCCGCGATCGATCGGGCCGGTCAGGCCCTTGTTGCGGAGCAGATTCGGGTCGTGATTGATCTCGCCGGCGATGGTCGCGAAATCCTCACCGCGCGAAATACGGGCGGCGAGTTCGTCGGCCTTCTTCTGGGCAAGGGCATCGGAGCCCATCGAGTCGGGAGAAATCTTGATGAGGCGGAAGGTCAGCGTGTCGTGCTGTGTGAACAGCGCGTCACGGTTCTTGTCGTAATACCTCCGCAGATCGTCGGCCGTCACTTGAATGCGGGGGAACAGCTTTTTGGTGTAGTACACACGCACCAGATTGCGGCGATATTCTTCCTTCGCGGCATCGTCGTAGGTGGTGCCCTGATCGCGGAACTTGCGACGGACTTCTTCCATCGAGCCTTTGTTTTCGGTCTTCAGCCGGTCGCGCCACTGCTGCGTGATACGGTCGGCCGTCGTTTTGTCCTCGGCTGACGTATTGCGGTCGGCGGCGGCGTAGGCGACCTCCGCCCGGATCATGTCTTCCACCTGGCGATTGATTTCGCTCGACGCCAGATTGCGGAACGGCTGTTCGTCCAGGTCTTTGGCCCGGGCGGCCAGCAGCGGCGCGATCGCGCGGACCACGTTGTCGGCATAGATCGGCGTCCCGTTTACTTCGGCGATGATCGCGCCGACGGAAACGTATTGGCCGACTTCGTACGTCACCGGGCGGGCCGATTGCTTCGGGCTTTCGGCCGGCTGGGTGCCGGGCGTGGTGGACTTCACCTGCTTGGTGACGAACTGCAGCGCGTCTGCCGATGGTGTGGCGGCCGTGTTCTCGGCGGGCGCATCGGTCACTTTGCCGGAAGGTTGGTCGGAGGGCGTCTGCGGCACGCGCGGGCCGGGCTGAATCGCCCCGCCGCGGTCATCGCGACGATAAAACGCGTCCGATCCCAACGGCCTCGGCTCGGGTTCCGACGAGCAGCCGGTGAAAAACGTAGCGGTGAGAAGACCAAGCGTGAGTCCGAGACGGGCGTCCATGCGCTGAGTTTAGCGACGAGGTGGCGAGTCGGCGAGTCAGACCACCTCTGCCAACGACTGCAGCCCAACCCCGGCGAGATCAGACGCGGAAGATCGCGCCCATCTTCCGGCCAAGAATTGTGCTGGCCCCGAGGATCGTGGCGGCCAGGAACACCATCGCCCATACGCCCAGGGCGCTGGCCAAGTATTTGCCCGTACCGATGAGCTGGAACAGCTCATAAATGGTCTTGGTGATCGGGAAATAGTCCGCCCGCTGGGCGAGCATCAGGCTGTCGCTGACTTCCAGCATGCTAAACGCGAAGGCCAGCATCGCACCGGCGATCAGGTTCGCCAGAATCAGCGGAACCGTGATCCGGCGTACCGTGTACATCCCGCTCGCACCTAGGTTGGCCGAGGCTTCTTCCAGCGTGGCGCTGGTCTGCTGCAGGCCGGCGACGGCACTGCGGACCATGTACGGCAACCGGCGGACGGCGTAGGCGATCACCAGGAACAGCGTCGGGTTCGTCCGGACGTCGAACAGCGTCTTAAAGAAGGTGCTTTCCTTCACCCACGGCTGATTCGCCAGCATGCTGCTGATGGCCAGGTAGCCGAACGCCATCACAATGCCCGGAACGGCCAGTGGGAGCATGGCGAGCGTGTCCAAGACACCCCGGAACGGCAGATCGGAGCGAACGACGATAAACGCCACCATCACGCCGATGGCTAGGTTGACGAAGACCGCAATGCCGCTGAACAGAAGGCTGTTGCCGATGCTGCTAACGGTCATGCTGTGGCCGAGGGCTTCCTGGAAGTTGGCGGTCGTAAAGACCGTCGGCAGAACCGTTTTATACCAGCTGCCCGGCTCGCTGAACGCGGTCAGGATGACCCCCGCGTGCGGAAGTAACGCCGCGCCGCAGACGGCCAAAAACGCCAGCGGTATTACGACGGCCCGCCAGCCGGTCGCCTTTTCAAACCCGCTGTGCGTGGCGGCCTTGCTCTGCATCGCGTAGCTCTGGCGGCCGAAGACGAATTTGCCCAAGACATACAGACCGAGGCTTGCCACCAGCATCACAAAGACGAGCGCGTACGGGAACGGGCTGGTGCCGATGTCTTTCAGTGCGTCGAACACCTGCACCGGCGTGCAGCGGGTGTACTGCATGATCAGCGGCGTGCCGAGCTCGGTGAAGCTCCAGATGAACACGATCGTGCCGCCGGCGAACATGCCGGGCATGATCAGCGGCAGCGTGATCCGAAAAAACCGCTGCCAGCCGGTGCTGCCCAGGTTCTGGGCGGCCTGCTCCATGGCCGGATCGATATTTGCCAGGCTCGCGGCGACGTTCAGATAAAGAATGGGATAAAGACCGAGCGCCTGGAGCAGAATCACGCCCCAATACTGCCCGCGGCCTAGCCAGTCATAGTTGATGTGCAAGAGAGCATTCAGCGTGCCGGCTTGGCCGAAGATCTGCTGGAAGCCGATCGCGCCGACGAATGGCGGCAGGATCATCGGCACCAGCAACAGACCGGTGAAAGCGCCCTTGCCGACAAAACTGTACTTATTCGATAGCCACGCCAGCGGCACGGCGATCAGCGTCACGATGCTGGTCGTCCCGATGGCGATCTTCAGACTGTTGAACAGGCCTTCACGATAGATCGGGTTCTTAAAGACTTCGGCGATGTACCGGAACGTGAAGTTACCGGCCTCGTCGAAGAACCCGCGCTGCACGATCCGCCCGAGCGGCCAGAGGAACGCCACCGAGAAAACGGCGATCAGGATGGCGGTGATAATCAGGGCGGTCGAACGGCGCATCGTGCTTTTCTCGGTTACTTCACTTTGGCGTACTGGTCGCGGTAGGCGAGCATCAGTGCCCGCGAGATTTCAACGGGCTCGTAATTCTTCAGGTCCGGCGCGTTCCGCCAAGTGACCCGGACTTCTTTCAGGTGGCCGTCCTTGCCGGTGAGCATCATGGTCGGCAAATCGAATGACCACGGCAGCGACTTCTCGTTCGAGATCTTCCACGCCTGTTTCAGTTCATCGCCAGCGTCCATGCACATCGCGCGGACAATGCTGCGGAAGAACGCGAAGTGGTCGTTCGTCCAGCGCGGGTAGTACGTGAATTTCTTGCCGACTTCGTA
>JAQGHK010000347.1 GCA_028288875.1 Phycisphaerales bacterium
CAACGACCAGCCCGATGCCGCCACCAAAGCCGCTCTTGGCGATGCCGATCAGCGACACGCCAAGGCAGATCACGATCCATGGAAGAATGTGAGCGGTGGGCAACGGCTCACCAATCCAGCGTGCCGCGCCACGCGGCCGTGAGATCATCGACGGCAATGTCGGTGACGTGCGTCTTTTCCGTCGTCAGCGTCAGCCGCTTGAAGCCCTGCGTGATGCCGAGCTCGATGACTTCACCGATATCGGCGAACGCGGTCGTCAGTTCGGCGAGCGTTTCCCACGACTTCAGTTCGGCGACATAGCCGCCGGGCTGTTCGGCGAACGCGTCGGCGGAATCGAATAGGGCGTTGGAAGCGATCAGGCCCAGGCCGCTGGCGATGCACATCTCGGCGGCGGCCGTGGCGTAACCGCCGTCGCTGACGTCGTGCACCGCGGCAAACCGGCCAGTGCGGACGAGGCCGCTCATCGTGCGGTGCAGTTTGTTGAGGCAGGCCAATTCAAACGGATTGCGGCAGCGGATCAGCACCACGCGGCTGCCCTTGGTTTTGAAGTCCATCGTCACGCATCGGCCGACGTCTTGGACGACGCCGATCGCGCTGATCAGCAATGTGGCCGGGATCTTGATCACTCGGCCGGTGGATTTGTCCGTGAACTGATTGTGCAGGCTGTCCTTGCCGCTGATGAAGGGCACACTGAAGGCGAGGGCGGCGTCGCGGCAGGCTTCGCAGGCGCGGACGAGTTGGCCCATCGCCCGCTCGTCGTCCGTGCCCGGCCAGCAGAAATTATCGAGCACGGCCAGCGTACTCAGGTCTGCGCCGACGCACACCGCGTTGCGAATCGCTTCATCGATCGCGGCGATCGCCATTTTGTACGGATCGCTGATCGCCGGCGCGAGGCCGACGGAAAGCACCACACCGCGGCTGCTCGACCGCTTCGGCCGAACGACGGCGGCGTCGCTCGGGCCCATCTGCTTCGGGCCGACCAGCGGTTTGATGACGCTGCCGCCCTGCACTTCGTGGTCGTACTGGCGGATGATCCAGTGCTTGCTGGCGACGTTCGGATGCGCGAGCGTAGCGAGCAGGCGATCGGAAAAAGAGGCTGACGGCTGGCGGCTGTTGGCTGACGGCACGAATTCGGAAACCACCGCCCGGCGGGTCGGCATCGGGATGCCGTCGTGCAGGAAATGCATCGCCACGCGGCCGACTTCGGTGCCGCGGTAGTTGAGGACGAGTTCCGCGCCTTCAGTGCCGAACGTGCCGATGACAGTCGATTCAACATTCTCACCCGCCGACAGTTTCAGCAGGGCGGCCACGTCCTTTTGAGGGACGGCGAGCACCATGCGCTCTTGAGCTTCGCTGATCCAGATTTCGTCGTAACGCAGGCCGTCGTATTTCAGCGGCACTTTCTCGAGGTTCACGGTCGCGCCGACATCCGCGCCCATTTCGCCGATGGCGCTGGAGAGTCCGCCCGCGCCGCAATCCGTGATAGCCGAGTACAGGCCGGCGTCGCGGGCCTGCATCAGGACATCCATCATGCGTTTTTGCTCGATCGCATTACCGATCTGCACCGCATGGCCGAACTCGTCGGCGTGTGTGCCGGTGAGCTCGGCACTGCTGAACGTCGCCCCGTGAATACCATCACGACCAGTACGGCCGCCCATCACCACGATCGCATCGCCGGGGTTGACGAGCTTAGTAATCTTGTCATTCGGAATCAGGCCGACGCAGCCGGCGAACACCAGCGGATTGCCGACATAGTTTTCGTCGAAATAGACCGCGCCGTTGACGGTCGGGATGCCCATGCGATTGCCGTAGTCCCGCACGCCGGCGACGACTTGCTGCAGGATGCGCTTCGGATGAATCACGCCCGGCGGCAGGGCGTTCTTCTGTTCCGGGAAGGCGACGCAGAACACGTTCGTATTCGCGACAGGTTTCGCACCGAGGCCGGTGCCAAGGACGTCGCGAATGCAGCCGCCGATGCCGGTGGCCGCGCCGCCGTAGGGCTCGATGGCGCTGGGGCGGTTGTGCGTTTCTACCTTGAAGCAGACGGCGTCGGTCTCATCGAACGCGATCACGCCGGCGTTGTCTTTGAACACGCTGAGGCAGAAGCCGTCGTTGCGACGCTTCATCAGCTCCATGGTGCTGTTGAAGATCGTTTCCTTGATCAGGTTGCCGTAGGTGCGAAGCGTCTTGCCGCTTTCGTCCACGACGTCGACGGTGCTCTTGAGCGTCTTGTGGACGCAGTGCTCACTCCACGTCTGGGCGACGGTTTCCAATTCGATGTCGGTCGGCTCGCGACCTTTCTCGACGAAGTAGTCGCGCACGGCCCGCATCTCGGCGACCGACAGAAACAGGTGGCCTTGCCGGCTGAGCGCGGCGAGCGCGGCGTCGTCCAAATTGAGCAGCGGCACGCGGCGCACTTCAAACGGCCGGGCGGCGGCGGTGGCGAAAGTTTTTGGGAGGTGCGTGTCGTGGTGGACGGATTCGACGACGCCGTTGGCGAGGATGCGGCTCGTCAGCGTGTTCAGTTCGGCCGGGGTCAGCTTGCGGTCGAATACGAACGCCCGGCCCGTGCGAACCTGTTTGGCCGCGAGGCCGGCTTCGTTCAACGCCATCAACGTGGATGCTGCGACGGGATCCATCACGCCGGGCTTGATGTGCACTTCAACGCGCGTGCGATCGCCGTCATCGTAGGCGGCCTGGACGATCTTGTTGGTTTCGGTGACCGGATCAGTCAGCACGATGTCCGCCACGCGATGCACTTCGGCGGTTTCGCTGTCATCAAAATCGACGAAGAAAACGCGCGACTCGGACACGCCGCCGACATCCACGCCGGCCGAGTGGGCTTCTTTTACGATCTGCGACGTTGCGGGATCTTGATGAGTGGTCCAGACGTCGATGCGGTAGATCATGGGCCGATTGTAAGGAAGTCGGCGACGGTTGCGAGGGGGGCAGTTCATCCCCTCGCCAGGTACCCCGGGAGAGGGTTAGGGAGC
>JAQGHK010000610.1 GCA_028288875.1 Phycisphaerales bacterium
CGCGATTCTCCTTCGCGTTGCCTTCCACGTTGTATTCGATGTACGGGTGCTGGGCCTTCCAGTCGAGCGACGAGTTTTCCGCCGCGCTGACCAACTGCATGGCGATGTCTTTCGCCACCGGCACATACAACCCGACAGGCCTGGCCGACGGATCCGCCAATGCCGTGGCCGTCAGAACCAGGCCAAACACGCCGCAGCACTTACGTGCGAAGTTCATCGGTTGTCCTCCGGGGAATCATGCCCGCGACTGGGATCGAACCAGTAACCTGCCCTTTAGGAAAGGGCTGCTCTATCCAATTGAGCCACGCGGGCGAAGCGGCCAAAGCTACCGAAGGCCGACGCGCGCGGCAAGGCGGGCCGCGGGCGGGTCGCGGAAGGCGGCTCTGGTGCGATTGCTTGCCGGGGCGCGCTGGCGTCCGTACGCTTCGGGCAATGACTTCCCGCCTGTTGCGGCTGCCGGCCCTTGCGTTGTCCCTGTGCGCCGCCTGTGCGAGCCATGCCCAATCCGTCGCCGGGCCCGCCAGCAGTGCTCCGGCGTCCGCCTCGTCGCCCGCCGCGCCGTCGGCCGCGCCGCCAACCACCCGGCCGGTCGAGTCCGCATTCGATCCCGCGCGCCACATGCACACGGCCGAAGTCGTCCCCGGCATGAAGGGGTATGGCCTGAGCGTGTTTCATGGCACGAAGATCGAACGATTTAATGTCGAAGTCATTTCGGTGATGCGGAACCAGGTCGGGCCGGAGCACAACATTGTGCTGATCCGCTGCAGCGGGCAGGGGCTGGAGCACAGCGGCGCGATCGAAGGGATGAGCGGCTCGCCGATCTACCTGACGGACTCGGCCGGTAAGGATCGGATGATCGGCGCGTTCGCGCTCGGCTGGGAAAACAGCAAAGACCCGATCGCCGGCGTGCGGCCGATCGAGGAAATGCTCAGTGTGCCGACGGCCTACTCGATCCCCGTCAGCAACATCGTCAAAACCGGCGGCGTGCGCCGCTGGAACGCGCTGCCGTTGATCCGGCTGGCTAAGCCTGTCGCTAATCCTGCCGCCGCGAACCTCGCGTCCGGCGGTCAATCATCGCAGTTAAAACGCCTGTCGTTGCCGCTGTCCGTCTCCGGCGTCAGCGATGCTGCGTTCGCCCAGCTGTCGCCGATGCTGAAAATGGGCGGCCTGACGCCGTTGCAAGCCGGCGCGCTGGTAGGCACGGAAGCCGACCCGAAGGCCAAGCTCGAACCGGGCGCATCGATCGGCCTGCCGATCGTCACCGGCGATCTGGATGTCTCGGCCTTGGGCACCGTCACCGAAATCGTCGGCGATCGCGTTTACGCCTTCGGACATGAGTTCAATGCCGAGGGCGCGGTCGATCTGCCGATGGGCGTGGGCTATGTGCACACGGTGATTCCGAGCAGCACGATCAGCTTTAAAATCGGATCGCTGATGCGATTGGACGGTGCGATTCACAGCGATGAATCGACCGCCATCGCCGGCACGCTCGGCAGCATTCCGGCAATGATTCCGGTCACCGTCACGGTGCACACGCCGCAGCGCGCGGAACCGCGGACGTTTCATTTTGAGATCACCAAGCACCCGAAGTTCACGCCGATGGGTGCGGTAACGAGTGTCACCGGCGCCGTGATGGCCGACAGTTCGCTGCCGGCGGACTTCACGATCAAATACACGATGACGCTGGCGTTCGATAACGGCCGCACCGTGGAACTGGCCGACACGGCCACGTCGGCCACGCGGGCGAAGCAGTTGGCGCGTGATCTGAATCTGCCGTTGACGCTCGCATTGCAGAACCCATTCGGCCGGACGTATCCGACGTCGATCACGGCGAAGTTTGAAGTCGAGCCAAAGGTGTCGCTGGACGAACTGACGGCCGCCGTCACGGACAAGCTGGTCTACCAGCCTGGCGAAACGGCCTCCATCTACGTCACCACATTGCCTCACGGCGGCGGCGAAGTGACCCGCCACGTGCCGATCACGCTGCCAGACGACTTGGCCGAAGGCGACTACACGCTGACGGTGGGCGACGCCGATCGGGCCCTATCGGACGAAACGCGCGATTCGCCGTATCGGTATGAGACGCGCGATCTGGACGAGGTGTTCGGCCTGATCAAGGAAGTGACGCAGCGTTCGTCACAGAAGCTTTACATCCGGCTGGCATCGCACGGGCAGGGCGTGTCCGTCGGCCGCACGCCGCTGATCGGGTTGCCCGCGTCGCGCGTCCGCGTGATGGCCCGGCCGGGGCGGGCGGATGTGATGCCGTTCGTGCCGGCGATCACGGAGTCGGTGCCGTGGTCCGCGCCGTTGCAGGGATCGACGGACATCGAGATTAAAGTCTCACGCACGCCAGAGAAAGTCGCGCGGCCGCTGTCCGCACCGACGGCCACACCGCCGATGCCGGCGGCGGAAGAAGGCCCGCCATCAGCGCCGGCGGCGGCTGGCGATGGCGGGTGAGAAGCAAGAGGCGCCGAGACCTACCGCCCGGCTCACCTCCGCGCACGGGCACCGATCATTCCCTCTCCCGGTTTGGCCGGGAGAGGGTAGGGTGGGGGCTTCGACCGAGCGGCGTTGAGCGTCAACCGGCGCGAAGCGCTATACGCGTTTTCGTCGCCAGCCCTCACCCTACCCTCTCCCGGCCGTACCGGGAGAGGGGACCAGAGGCGATACCGGTTCGGCTGTCGTTACGGGGCCGGGTGCTTCGGCTTCTCGCCGTTGAGCACGGCCATCACGTCGCGGACGACCCACGACATGTTCTCCAGCGCAGTGCCAGTGCGAGCGGCCAAGTGGGGCGTGAGGAGGACGTTGTCGAAGCCCAGCAGCGGAAAATCGGCCGCCGGGGGCTCAGGCCAATAGACGTCGAGCGCTGCGCCGTGCAACTTCTTATTTCGAATCGCATCCGCCAGCGCGGCCGCGTCCAGCACTTCGCCGCGGCTGGTGTTAATCAGGATCGCATCCGGCTTCATCATCGCCAGTTGCTCGCGGCCGATGAAGTTGTCGTTGCCGGGGATCATCGTGACGTGGAGCGTGAGGATGTCGCTCTCGCGCAGCAGCGTTTCCACGTCCACCAACCTAGCCGGGAATGGCAAGGTGTCAGCCTTGATGTCGAGGACATCGTTGTAGATCACGTTCATACCGTAGCCATTTGCAGCGATGCGCCCCACGCGCCGGCCGACGCGGCCCATGCCGAGGATGCCGATCGTCATCTCGTTAAACTGCCGGCCACGGACGCTCGCGCGAATGTGTTTGAATTCTTTCGGCGTGTAAGCCTTCTCCTTGAAGAAGTTCCACGGCCGAATGAGCTGCTGGGCGTAGCCGAACACGTAATCGCCGACGGCAAGCGTGTTGGCATCCGGCGTGTAGACGACTTCGATGCCGCGGGCTCGGCAGGCCTTCACGTCGATATTTTCAATCCCCACGCCGCCGCGGCCGACGACTTTCAACTTCGGTGCGCCTTCCAGAAACTTGGCCGTCACCTTCGTGTACGTCCGCACCAGCAGGCCGACGCATTGGGCCAGTTCGGCGGCGAATTCCGGCGCGTCGTACGGCACTTCGCGCACGTCGGCATGTTCTTTGAGCCAGTTGAGCGGGACAGGATCAGATCCTTCGGCGACCAGGACGATCGGGCGTTGCGTAGGCATCCGCACACCTTAGAACAAGACGGCCGATTCTTGTAGGGGCGACATACATGTCGCCCGCTGGTCGTCTCGTGCGCCCGATCCGGGCGACATGTATGTCGCCCCTACAAAGTCTGATACCATCGGCATCCGCCTGCGACTTTCACGGAGTATTGATGCTGAAATATCTTGCCGCTGTTTCGATGTTTGCTGCTTCCACGGTATTGGCCGAAGACTCGTCACGACTGCCGACG
>JAQGHK010000623.1 GCA_028288875.1 Phycisphaerales bacterium
AACAACGTGGACCACAAATTCTGATCTTCCGAAAAGACTTGGCCGGCCGTTGCGTCGCAAACCACCCATGAGCCTTCTTCTAATTCGCCTTCCAACTGACTCGGCGACCAGCCGCTGTAGGTTCCGAAGACTTTGAGTGGCGTCGCGTTGGAAAACAGCAATGCCTCAATGGCTTCGCGATCGGTCGTGATGAAAACGTCTCCTAACGGCGAATCACCCCCAATTGCGGCATCTGCATGGGCGACGAAGACGGGCCCCTCGCACGGACCGCCGGAAAAAATAGCGGCATCATTGTCTTTGGCCGCTTCAATGGTGTCGCCCAGCGCGTTGCCGACGGTGATTTCCATCGGCCGGTTCACGATGAGGCCGAAGGCGCCATCTTCATCGTGACGGACGATCAGCACCGCGGCGCGCGCGAAGTTGGGGTCGAGCAGCGTCTTGGACGCCAGCAGAAATTTCCCAGCAAGGGACGCCATGTCCCGTTATTGAACGCTGCTCGCCCCGGCCGATCAAGCGGCGGCAGGGAGGATTTGCGGTTGGCGCGTTGCATCGCACCATTTGCAGTCGCAGCCGATGCGGTGCGGCCCCTGCATCGCGGTAGGCTCGTGTCGCGGTGTAATGGGGCAGTGTTCGGTGGGATCTTTCGCCTTGGCGATCGTCGGGCAGCCGCAGCCGTCGACGGCCGGATCGCGGATCACGCGCCGCAGCAGGGGTTGGCCGCAATAGCTTTTACCGCACTTCACTACTTGCAGTGGGCAGCGCTCACAAATGCTCGCCCGGGCGGCCCACAGATCATATTCCGGTGTCCAGCCCGCACCGCGGAACTTGGAAGTCGCGGCCTTGCCGGCGGCGCGGGCGAGGGTGATCAGTAGTCGGGTAGGGCTGGTCGCGGGCATACTCATTTTATCGGACGTTCGTCGGAAAAAGTTGAACACCACTCGAGAGCGACCGGCCTTCCGGCATTGATACAATCCGCAGATGCCTCGTTCGGATCTCGTTTGGCGTATTGGCAGCATCAGCTTTGCGTACAAAGACTGGCGTGGCGTGTTCTATCCGCCGACGGTGAAGCCGCGGGAATATCTGACTTATTACGCTCGCCAGTTCGACACGATTGAGCTGGACACCACATTCCACGCCGTGCCGCCGGCCGAGCGCGCTGCGAAATGGGCCGAGGCCGTCGGGAGCGATTTCCGGTTCATTGCGAAGATTCCCAAGGTTATCTCGCATGAACCCGGGTTGGAAAGCAAAGGGCCGCAATTGATCGATTTCGCTGAGAAGCTGCGACCGATGCGGCCCAAGTTAGCGCTTACGCTTCTGCAATTGCCCCCAACGTCCGGCGTTGAAGTGGCTGGCCCGCTGAATCGACTGTTAGACCAGGTTCAGCATCTGTTACCGATTGCCGTCGAGGTGCGGCACCGCACGTGGTTCGAGGGGCGAGCGCTACAGGCCCTGCACGATCGCGGCGTAACCATCGTCGCCAGCGACTACAAAGACCGCGCTCAGCCGATCGTTGGCGTGCGATCGCTGGTTTACGTCCGCCTGATCGGCGAGCACGAGCGTTTCCTCATCAAAGATCACGAGCAGATGGATGTGCAGGAACGCTTGCAATGGTGGGTCCAGCAAATCGAAGCCAAAGCCGCCCCGAATGCGACCGTGTTCGCAACGGTGAGCAACGACTACGCCGGCCACTCACCCGCCACCGTGCGGCGGCTTCGAAAAATCGTCGGCCTACCCGACACCACGCCCAAGCCGGGGTCGCCTGAAGCGCAGAGCTTGTTTGAATGAGACTGTGAAATCGGGCGACGGATCAGGCCTTGGCGCGAAGGCGGGCCGCGCCATCCAGCAGCAGCCGTTCGGTGGTTTCCCAGCCGATGCAGGCGTCGGTGATGCTCACGCCGTATTTGAGGGCGGACGGTCCCTCCGGGCCGATGTCCTGGCGGCCGTCGGCGATGTTGCTTTCGATCATGACGCCCATCACCGGCGACGGCGGGGCCGCCACCAGGCGCTGCTCGATCACGCTTTCCCAGACCACGGCCTGGTTCTCGTGCTTCTTGTTGCTGTTGGCGTGGCTGCAATCCACCATCAGGCGCGGCGGCAGGCCGGCCTTGATCAGGTTCACGCTGGCCTCGGCGACGTTCTCTGGCGAGTAGTTCGGCCGGCCCTGCCCGCCCCGGAGGATGATGTGGCCGGCGTCGTTGCCGCGCGTTTGAACGATACAGGCGCGGCCTTCATAATCGATTCCAAGGAAGTGGTGACCGCTGCGGGCTGCCTTCATCGCGTCGATCGCGATTTGAACGCTGCCGTCGGTGCTGTTCTTGAAGCCAACCGGCATGCTCAGGCCGCTGGCCATCTGGCGGTGCGATTGCGATTCCGTAGTGCGGGCGCCGATGGCGGCCCAGCCGAGCAGGTCATCGATGTACTGGGGCACGATCTGGTCGAGCAGTTCCGTCGCCGTCGGCAGGCCAAGCTCGCTGACGTCGATCAGCAGCTTCCGGGCCAGCTCTAGGCCACGATTCATGTCGAACGTGCCGTCGAGGTGCGGATCATTGATCAGGCCCTTCCACCCGACGGTGGTGCGGGGCTTTTCGAAGTACACCCGCATGACGATCAGCAATTGATCCTCGACCTTGGATCGAAGGTCATTCAGCTTGCGGGCGTAGTCCATGGCCGCTTCGGGGTCGTGGACACTGCAGGGGCCGACCACGACGAGCAGACGCGGATCTTCGCCGGCGACGATGGCGCGGATGGCACGGCGACCATTGACGACGCTGTCGATGGCCGCGCCGCTGGCG
>JAQGHK010000361.1 GCA_028288875.1 Phycisphaerales bacterium
GGGCGCAGCAGCCTCGGCCGGCTTCACCATTGTCGACTGCCGGCTGATCGGCGGCGGCACGGCGACCGGGGATGGCACTGCCCGGCGCACCAGCGGTGGTTGACGTCGCACCTGCGGCTTGGGTTGCCGAACCTGCTGCGGGCGTTGGCGGATTTGCGAAGCCGCGTCCGTCGGCCGCCCTTCTGTGCGCTGTTGGACTGGTGGCGGTGACGCAACGGTCGGGCGGGGCCGCGGTCGCTGGCCGGACGGCGGCAGCGATTTTTCCGGCTTCTTGCTGAGCGCCCCGACAATCTGGGCGATGACCCAGAATGCCGCGACGGCAACGCCGACGATGATCTTCACCGTCGGATCTTCGCCGCCTGCGGCCAGCATGGGAAGTGCGAGGCTCACTTGTTCTCCGGCTTGGCGATGGCCTCACGCATGCTGGTGTCAGCCTGCACGTTTTTCATCTTGTAGTAGTCCATAATGCCGAAGTTGCCGCTCCGGAAAGCGTCGGCCATGGCCCGCGGGATCTCCGCTTCGGCGAGGACGACGAGAGCGCGGTTCTCGGCCTGCTTGGCAACGTTTTCCTGCTCATGCGCGACGGCCATCGCGCGGCGCTGCTCGGCCTCGGCCTGGAAGCGGCGTTTATCCGATTCGGCCTGGTCCGCCTGCAATTTTGCACCGATGTTTTCGCCGACATCAATGTCCGCGATGTCGATCGAAAGAATTTGGAACGCCGTGTTCGCGTCCAGGCCTTTCGCCAGCACGGCCTTGGAGATGTGATCGGGGTTGGCCAGCACGTCCTTGTGGTCAATCGCAGAGCCAATGGCCGTGACGATGCCTTCGCCGACGCGGGCGATGATCGTTTCTTCCGTCGCACCGCCGACCAGCCGATTGATTGCAGTGCGGACCGTCACGCGCGCCTTCACACGCAACTGAATGCCATTCTTCGCCATGGCGTCGATCGTGTTCCGCCCCATGGCAGCAGATGGCACGTCAATCACCTTGGGATTCACGCTCGTCTGCACGGCATCGAGAATGTCACGACCGGCCAAGTCGATGGCGGTGGCGTTCTTCCAGGTCAGTTCAATGTTGGCTTTGCTGGCGGCGATCATGGCGTTGATCACGCGCATCAGATTACCGCCGGCTAGGATGTGGCTTTCCATTTCGTTCTGCGGAATCTCCAGGCCCGCGCGGGTCGCCTGAATGCGGGCGGCGACGATCAGGTTCGGATTGATTTTCCGCAGGCTCATGCCGACGAGCTCAATGAAGGTCACGCGGGCCCCGCTGACCAGGGCCTGCACGTAGAGCTTGATAAAGCTGAATGCCAGGACAAACAGGACTAGGAAGACGATGAGAATGACGCCCACGACGGCGTAGATGATCAAATCGCCGGCGGATGACGTGGCCTGAGCAAGCAATGCGGAGTTCATAGTTTCCTTCGAGAGAGAGTTAAGTATTTGAGTTGTCAGTTCCGACGGATCGGACGGTAGCCACGCCATCATTCAGCGCGATGGCAACTACCGCCTGCCCAGCCCGGACCAGGCGATTGAATTCGCTCTTGGCTTCGATTCGTTGGTCGCCGAATTCGCATTCGCCCATCGGGCGCAGTTCGGTGAGCGTGATGCCCGTGCTGCCGACCAAAACGAACGGCCGCGGGGGCTCGCCGACCACGCCGTGCAGGACCATCTTCCGCCCCACCGGCGTTCGCTGCCAGACCGAAATGCCGAGTGATAGTCCGATCGGGCCGAGCAGAACGATTGCGGCCAGTGCCCCGGTCCCCAGCCATCGATTTAAAGCAAAG
Source organism: Phycisphaerales bacterium (assembly GCA_028288875.1). Taxonomy (GTDB): domain Bacteria; phylum Planctomycetota; class Phycisphaerae; order Tepidisphaerales; family Tepidisphaeraceae; genus RYN-431. Next base: position 1,787 of record JAQGHK010000361.1, read on the forward strand.
CACAGCACGACGACGCCCACCAGGCACGCGGTTGCCAGAATCGTCAGCACGCCGTGCGACGGGATAAAGACTTCCGCCACGTATAAAACGATAGCGATGGACAGGAGCGTGAATAGCCAGACGAGTGTTGACGACATGGCTCAGGCCCCCGCCGCGCGGACAACCACACGCGGCCCTTCCTTGGCTCTCACGACGACCGGCTGGTTCGCGCTGACGTAGCCATGATCGCAGGTGACATCGACGGTGCGATCATCATTGATCAGCGGATCAAAGAAGGACGCCACGCCGCCCGGCGTGAGCGTCGTGACCGCTCGGCCCACATCGCCGACCGCTGGCCAAGCCGATTCGACGGCGCACTGCACGTCACCTGTTTCCGGCATACTGCCAACCGTCGTGGCCAGCACCAGGCGATTCATGTAAGGAATTCGCGGCAGATATTTTGACAGCCAGACCCAGAGCAGGCTTGAGACGATCAGCCCGACCGTCACGGCCAGGACACCGTGCCAGATTGCGGTTCGCGTCCCCTGCAACTGCGGAATGATCCCACCGCCGGGCAATTCTGGCGGCGCGAAGGTCAGGACAAAGCCCAGCAGCATCAACACAATTCCGCTCACGCCGGCGATGCCGAAGCCCGGGATGACAAACAGTTCCATCGCAATCAACACAACGCCTGTCAGAATCAGAAGCATCTCCAGCCATCCGGCGTAACCCGTCAATAATGGCACGCCTAACAGCACCGCCCCAGTAACAGCGGCGATGACTTCCGGGATACCCGTTCCCGGCTTGCTGATCGCGGTATAGAGCGCCCACATGAAGGCGATCCCCAGCACCAAACGGACTCCGGCACCGGACAGCAAACCGACCAGCTTCTCGCCGGCGGTCGTTTGGAAGGTGCCGACCAGTGAAAGGCCATTCGCTGCGGCGTACGCTTCCGGCGAGGCGACGGTGCCTGCCGAAAGGCCGATCTTTTCTGCCAGTGAATCGCTGACGGTGAGCAATTGCTCAGCGCCGTCCAACGGATTCGGCACGCCGTCGACGGGCTTCCAGCCGGCTTGTGTAAGCGCCGGCACTTCGGCCGGGGCGGCGAATCGCTTTTCACCGTTCGGCCCTTGAAGATAATGAACGACCACGCCGTACTGGACCATGGAGGAAACCATTAAATGGTCGTAGCCGCTGCGATCGGCCGAGTCGTAAAACTCGGCGAGGATCGGGCTCTCCATCTTGGCCCGCTCGGCACCGGTAAGTGTTTGCAAGCCGCTCGGCCCCATGAGGATGGGGGCGCAATCGCCGAGCAGTGATCCCGGCTGCATGACAATGCGATCGCAAGCGACCGCCAGCATCGAACCGGCGCTCAGCGCCATTTCATCGACGACCGCTACGAAGTGAACGTCCGCGCGCTGCCTTTTGATCGATTGGCTCATCCGCAACGCAGCGACGACGACGCCGCCCGGCGTATTCAATTTAAGGAGGATCGTCTTGGCACCGGCCGACCGGGCCGCGGCGACATGCTTCTCAAACACTTCGGCGGTGTAATCGTTGATTTCGCCACTAAGTTCAACGACGGCAGCCGGTCCGGCCGGAAGCGTGGACGGCTGCGAAGCCTGTCCGAATGCGACCGACGCCGACATGATCATGAGCAGCAAGAGCCCGAAGGCATTTTTCACACCGGTATTTTAACCGAAAGCCGTCGCCGTGGTGCGCGCGATCGTTATAACAGACAGCGATTTTGAAAGGGTTGGCCCGGATGCTGCGATGTTTGATCGCTCAGGAATTCTCGTCGGATTCGGTTTCGGTCCGCCAGATCGCATCGACGCGACGGGTAGTCGACGCCGTGGAGCACGCCGTGGACGTCGCATGGCGAACTATACTCGCCCGGCCGGGCGTTCGCCTGTTTGACGGGCCGATCTGTCGCTTTGAAGCGTTTCACGTGGTCGACGAGCGCCTTGTCATCGACCTTAGCCGCACGAGTTATCGCATATTTGTGGGCACGAATTTTTGCCACCCGGAATTTGCAGATACCTACGGCGTGGAGGTGATGGCCAACTCCATGGGCGTTAGCGCAGGGCTGCTGACCGCGGACGGCTATTGGATGATGGGACGGCGCAACGCCAGCGTGGCCTACTATCCCGGCCGCGTGCATCCGTTCGCCGGTTCGATCGAATTGGCGGATGAGATCGATCTGTTCGCCAACGCCCGGCGCGAACTTCGGGAAGAATTGAACCTGACCGACGCGACGGTCGACGTCACGCGACTGCTCGGCCTGGTGGAGGACACGGCGCTGCGACATCCGGAATCCATTTTCCTGGCGCGGACGACGCTGACGCACGACGCCGTCGCGGCCGGACTGGATGCGGACGAACATGATGGCATCTGGTCCAGCCCCGCCACGCCAGACGCGACAGCAGCGGCCCTGCGGCAAAAAGAGCTGACCCCCGTCGCGCGGGCCGTTTTACTCCTTGGTGGCCGGCATCTTTTCGGCGAGGGCTGGTTTCAGACTTATCGAATCGGACAGTTCGGAGAGGCCGAGCAGAGCGAATGAGTGATCCATCGCATAGGATGCGATCATGACGCGAGAAGTCCGCGCCAACGCCATTTTCGTGTGTGTCCTCGTGGTGCTGTGCGCCCCCGGCTTTTACATGCTGATGAAAAAGCGGTTGTCCGGCAGCGGCGATTCGAATGCCCAGCCCGTCCCGGCCTTGTATTCTGCTGCGTACAACCAGCCTCCGCCATTTGACCCGCGTCTGCCCCGGATCGAGCCTGCGACCGTGCGCGATTGGGTACGCGGCCTGCTGCAAGCCCGCCAAGGCAGCACCGTCCGCGTCGCACGCGACGGCGAGAGCCCCGACGCCGGACCGGTCATCAGCGATCAATTCGTCACGCAGCTGGCGGGCATTTCGGCGAATTCGGACGGCAGCCTGGCGCTATCCCTGCTGCGCTGGGCCGACACCGGCGAGCAGACGACCGAATCGCCCAAGGTCACGGCCGATTTAGGGGGCCGGTCGGTCGAATTAATTGTCAATCGCATGGACCCGATCGAAGTCCCGCCGAACGTCCGGCACGCGTTGCAGGCTGTTGGCTATATCACCCCGCCGCTGCGGGTGTGGTGGATCGCATGCACCGTGCCGACCAGGCCGGGCGATCCGACGCCGCGAGCGGTCACCTTGCAGGGCAAGGCAATTCCGGCCGAAGTGCTGATCATCAATCGCACGCCCGCGACTCGCCCGGTAGAGTAGGCGCATGACGCTCGCCGACGTGATCGAACCCGATGCCCCCGCCGCGGCCGGACGGCTCGCCGTTCCGTTTCCAAAGGTTCGCGCCCCCCGCATCGTCATGACCTGGCTGCTGCGCCTACGCTGGCTGGCCATCATCGGCCAGGTCGGCGCGGCCGTCGTCGCGCGCAGCTTGGGACTGAATGTTCCGACCCTGCCGGTGGCTACAGTGTTCGCGATTACCGTGGTCACCAATGGCGTACTTTTCTGGTGGCAGCGCAATCGACCGATCCCGACGCGGCTCATTCTGGCCGTGTTGCTGACGGATATGTGCCTGCTGACAATTCTGCTTTCTTTCACCGGTGGTGCAGACAACCCGTTCAGCACGCTTTATCTCGTTCACGTAGCGATGGCGGTGACGACGCTCGGTGGCGTGTGGACCTGGATTGTCGTCGGTGCGGCGGCCATGCTGTACGCATCGCTGCTAGTGATCCCAACGGTGTCGCTCACGCCCGGCGGCAATCTGCCGATGGCGATCCGCCAAGCCGGCAATTTCGCCAACCTCGTGCTCGTCGGCGGGCTGATCGCCTATTTCAGCGGTCGCGTGAATCGGTCGCTGCGGTGGCGTGAGGTGCACATCAATGCGCTGCGCGAACGAAACGCCCGCAATGAGAAGCTGACGACCCTGACGACCCTCGCCGCCGGTGCGGCTCATGAGCTGGGCACGCCGCTCGCGACGATTGCGCTGGTGGCCAAAGAATTGGAGCTCGCCATCGCGAAGCAGCCGGGCTCGGAAGATCTGATCGAAGATGCCCGGCTGATCCGCCAGGAATGTGACCGCTGCCGGTTCATTCTGGACCGCATGCGCGTGGACGTGGCCAGCGACCCACGGGCCGGCCGGACCGATCTGGACGAATTGCTGGCGCGGCTGGACCAGCATTTGCGCGAGCACGAACGGGAACGCCTGCAGATTGTCGGCCCGCTGAACGGCCACGCAATTGCCGCGCCGGGCCCCGCCATTGAGCAGTCGCTGACCGTGATGATCCGCAACGCCATGGACGCCGACGCCAGTGGCCAGCCCGTTCGCATGGTCATCCGGCCGGAAAAAGACACGATTTCCTTTGAAGTCATCGATCACGGCCACGGCATGAGCCCCGAAGTGCTGAAGCGCGCCGGCGAGCCGTTTTTCACCACAAAGGAAGCCGGCCGCGGGATGGGACTGGGCCTGTTTCTGGTCCGGCTGGTCGCGGAGAATTACCGCGGCAAATTCACGATGGCCAGCCGCCCGAACGAAGGAACGCAGTCCACGTTGGTGCTTCCCCGCGCGTGAAACCGCATCGTTTCATTGCGGCCAAAACGCTGGCGCGTATTGTTCCGACTCAGGAATCCGTCTGAAACCCTAAATCTGTATGACGCCGCCCCAGCCCCAAACGCCTTCTTCCCATCTGACGACATCGCTGCACGCCGTGTTCATGACGGTCGCGGCGGTGGTGCTCAGCAGCGGGATCATCACCTATGTCATGGGGCAAGCGGTCATCCGCAGTTCGTCGCGACTGTCTCACGCCGAGTCCATTGTCCGACATATCCATGACGCGATGTCGACGATCAAGGACGCGGAGACGGGCCAGCGCGGCTTCGTCATCACGGGCAACGAATCTTATCTCGCGC
>JAQGHK010000654.1 GCA_028288875.1 Phycisphaerales bacterium
CCGGCGGCTTCTTGTCCCATGGCTGCGATTCGAGCCAATTCCGCACGAACTGCTTGTCGAAACTCTCCTGGTCTCGCCCCGGCGCGTACTTGTCCGCCGGCCAGAAGCGGCTGCTGTCGGGGGTCAGCATTTCATCGATGACGATGATCTCGCCACCGGGCAGTTGGCCGAACTCAAACTTGGTATCGGCGACAATCACGCCACGCTCGGCGGCGTAAGCGGCGGCGCGGTTGTAGAGGGCGAGCGTCGCATCCCGCAGCTTCAACGCGATCTCATCACCCACGGCGTTCTGCATCTGCATGAACGTGATGTTCTCATCATGCCCGGTTTCAGCCTTCGTCGCCGGCGTGAACGCGGGCGTCGGCAATTGCCCGGCCTGCTTCAGTCCGGTCGGCAGTTTCACGCCGGCGAGCGTGCCGGCCTGCTGATATTCCTTCCAGCCTGAGCCGACTAGGTACCCGCGGGCCACGCATTCGATCGGGACAACGGTCGCCTTCTTCACCAGCACCGATCGGCCAGCCAGTTGATCGCCGAAGCTGCGCAGCGGGCGGGGGAAATCGGTCACGTCGCGCGCGACGAGGTGGTTCGGCATCAGGTCGGCCATTCGGTCGAACCAGAACAAGCTGAGCTGCGTCAGCAGTTTCCCTTTTTCCGGAATGCCATTCGGTATGACGCAGTCGTACGCACTGATGCGATCGGTGGCCACCAGCAGCAGGTGTTCGCCGACGTCGTACACGTCGCGCACTTTGCCGCGGCGAACGGGAAACGGCAGGTTCGATTCCAGCAGCACGTCACTCACGATGCCAATCCTTTCGCGCCCGCCAGCAGGGCGGCGACGATCATGCCGACGATCACCGCGTAGCTTCGTGTATCGGTAAACGCGAACACCACCGGGTCATGATGCAGCGTGCCCCGGCCGGCAAGCATCCACGCGCGCACCGTCCAGTAGCCGATCAATGGACACCACAGCCACAGATATTCGGGTTGCTCATAAAGCGCCATCACTGTGGGTGTGTGCACGTAAAACGCCATCACCAGTACGGCGGCGATCCCGCACATCAGGCCGGTGGTCTGCACCACGCCCAAGTCCTGCGGCTGATACCCGCGGCCGGGCAAATCAGTCATCCGGCCGGCGTCGGCGTGAGGCTTGAGTTCTGTGTATCGCTTCAGCAGTGACAGGCTGGCGAAGAAGAATGCACAGAATGTCACCAGCCATTCGGACAAAACGACATTCGCCGCATAACCGCCCAGCACCGGCCGCCAGGCATACAGCGCGGCCAGCGCGAAGACATCCACGAGCAGCCGTCGCTTTAGAAAGAGCGTGTAAGTGAGGTTCAGCACGAGATAGGCCGCCAGGGCTGCAACGGTTTTGCCATTGACCAACGCGGCCGCCGAGAAGCCGGTCGCGAGCAGTGCCAGCATCAGTACGCCGGCGCAGAGCAGGGTGACATCGCCGGCGGCTAGCGGACGCCGGCGCTTGGCCGGGTGGGCCTGGTCGGCGGTGATGTCCAGACCGTCGTTGATGATGTAGCAGGCGCTGGCGATCAGGCAGAGGGCGAGCGTCGCGAGCAGTGTGTTGGCTACGGCGGTTCCGTCGTGCCATTTGTGAGCGGTCAGCAGCGGCAACAGAACCAGCAGATTTTTCGTCCACTGATGCGGCCGGATGAGTCGCAGGATGGCGGCGGGGCGGTTGACCGGTTCGCTGCACATGCGGTGCAGGCCGCGTGTGGTCTCGGCGGTCAGGCAGATGTTCTTTACGCCGACCCACCCGCTGACGGCCGACCTGGCGAAGATCGCCTTGTCGGCGTGCGAATCGCCCAGGTATTCAAAATGCTCGCCGCCGTCGCGGATCATCATATCCAGTTTGTTCTTACTGGTGAGGTTCACGCCATCTTTGCTTCCAAAGGCGGCATCGAACAGCGGAAGATGGGCGGCAACTGCGTCGGCGTAGCGCTGCTCCGACCCCGTCGCCAGCACCACGCGGCGGCCCTGCTCCCGGGCCCGGCGGATGTATTCGATGACCTCCGGCCGGTAGGGCAGCGACGGCGCATCGAGCGGAATATGGTCCGCGATGATCCGCTTCGGCTCCGCCCGGCCATTCTTCATCGCCAAGGCTGCCTTGAACAAGGCCAACGGATTGGTCCGCAGCAGGGCCAGGGACGATTGCTGCGTGGCGTCGCCGCGGATCAGGGTGCCGTCGAGATCGACGTAGAGCGGGAGCTTGGAGGCAGCGGGATCGATGCGGTCAAGAATAGTCGATGAACCGGCAGGGAGAAAATCAGAATGACAAAATCAGAAATCCGAATCAAATCCGAAACCAGAATGACGGAAAGCAGTCGGCCGCAGCGTCCGATAACCCGCGGAAAATGCACTTCGGAGGTTCGGTCTTCGGGCTCTGTCATTCGGGTTTATCACCCCTGCTTTTTACGCGCACGCCTTCACACGCTAGACTGATGCGTTCCCAATGGTGTTGCGCTTCGAGATTTACAAAGACGGCGAGCGTGTGCGGCAGTACACGCCGGTGAATGCAATGGCGCTCGGCCCGGAGTCGGTGCCGTGGACCGGCGCCGTGTCCTTCCGGGACGAACACCTGATCGTCTCGCGCAATGAAGACCATGCGTCGGCCGTCGCGTTGTTGTGGGAAATGGGGCGTGGCTGCTACGTCATGGAGACCACGCGCCTGCCGCAGCGGGCAAAGCCGTACATCCTGAATGTCGAACTCGCCCGGTTTCGGCTGATGAAGATCGTTCAGAAGCAGGAAGACTGGAACCTGTTCGATTTTCCCAAAACTGAGAAATTCCAGACGTCGTTCCGCGAAGCCCAGGGGCTATTCGCCCAAGCCTTGGCCCATTTGGATGAGCCCGGCGTCGCTGCCAAGCTGGCGGATCGGTCGATGGAAGTTTCCTTCGATTTGTCCGAAGAGCTCGCCAATTTCCACGCCGAACTGCTTTTAAACCGCCGCAAGGCCGCCAATGCCATGCCGCGACACCTGTTTGGGTGCCGGGTGGATTGGACGATTCAAAACCAGCGCTACCGCGATCTGGTCTGCGAACTCTGCGATTTCGTCGTCCTGCCGATGAGCTGGAAACTGCTTCAGCCGACGGAAGAGACGTTTGTCACGACGCAGCTCGACGAATGGGTCGAAGCCCTCGCCCGCAAACGCGTGCTGATGATTGCCGGCCCGCTGGTCGATTTCAGTGGCGACGACGTGCCGGATTGGCTGTTTATCTGGGAACACGATTTCGAGACGATGCGCGATCTGGCGTACGACTTCGTCCGCCGGGTGGTCAGCCGCTATCGCCGGGCGATTACCGCCTGGAACGTCGTGGCCGGGCTTCACGCGACACTGTCATTCACGCTCAGTTTTGAGCAGATGATCGAACTGACGCGCGTGCTGATCCAGCAGACTCGCACCATCACCAGCAATGCCCGCACGATCGTCACGATCAAGCAGCCGTTCGGCGAGTACCACACGCACCCGCATCCGACCGTGCCGCCGATGATGTACGCCGAAATGGTGGCCCAGGCCGGCATTCAGTTTGATGCGTTCGCGTTGGAATTCGACATGGGCGGCACGCGCCGTGGCCAGTTCACCCGCGATTTATTCCAGCTCAGCAGCATGCTCGACAAGTTCAGCACGCTGGGCAAACCAGTCTTCCTCACCGGCGTTGGCGTCCCCGATCGCGCCCCGGCCGAGGCGGGGTGGTGGCGGGAGCAGTGGTCGCCGGACCAGCAGGGGAAGTGGTTGGACGAGTTCTCGAAGATCGCGCTCAGTAAGCCGTATATCGAGAACGTGTGCTGGTCGAACCTCAGCGATCTTTCCAGCACCATCCCCGGCGGCGGCCTGCTGACGGATATGTTGCAGCCCAAGCCGGTGCTGACGGTGTCGCAAGCCATGCGCGAGCAGCTCGGCCGGCCGAGGAAGGCGTAAGCCGTGGCGGGGCGATGGGAACGGCTTAGCCATCACCTGTCGCTCGACGCACCCCAGCGGCGCGTGATCACCGTTCTACTGACGCTACTGATCAGTTACGGCGTCGTTAGGCTGATTCTCAATCCGATTTACATTAATGACCCGCAGCCGCCGGCGGGCGATTTGTCCGCAAAACTGGCGGACCGGCTCGACCCCAACCTGGCCACGGCCGCCGAACTCGCGGCCCTGCCAGGACTTGGGGATAAACGGGCGGCCGCTATCGTGAATCGGCGGGAAACCGTCCTTAAACGCGACCCGACCACCGTGCCATTTCATTCGTCCGATGACCTATATGTCATCCCCGGTTTCGCCCGATCGACGATCGACAGCCTGCAGCCGTATTTAACCTTCCCGGGCGACAATTCGGCGCGAGACAAAGACCGAACAGCGCCCTAAACTATAGGGATGCCGGAATTCCAAGTCGTCTCCCCGTTCAAACCCAGCGGCGACCAGCCGACGGCCATCGCCGCACTCACGGCCGGCATCAATAATCACCAGCGCTTCCAGACGCTCATGGGCGCCACCGGCACGGGCAAAACGTTCACGATGGCGCACACCATCGCCAACGTGAAAAAGCCCACGCTCATCATCAGCCATAACAAAACGCTGGCCGCCCAGCTTTATGAGGAAATGAAGGACCTGTTCCCGCACAATGCGGTCGGCTACTTCGTCAGCTATTACGATTACTATCAGCCTGAAGCGTACATTCCGCAGCGCGACATCTATATCGAAAAAGACGCCAGCCGGAATGACGATCTGGACCGGCTTCGCCTCGCCGCCACCAGCAATCTGGTCAGCCGGGATGACGTCATTATCGTCGCCAGTGTTTCCTGCATCTTCGGCCTGGGTTCGCCGGAAAACTATCGCAATAGCGTCATCGCCATCCGCAAAGATGTGCCGCAGGACCGTGACGAGCTGATCAAGAAGCTTCTCGACCTGCAGTACCAGCGGAACGACATCGACTTCAAACGCGGCGCGATGCGCGTGCGAGGCGACGTGCTGGAATTACGGCCCAGCAGTGAAGAGTTCGCCTATCGCATCGAATTCTTCGGCGACGAAATCACGAACATCGACACGATCAACCCGCTGACCGCCGAAATCCTCGATAACCACGAACAGGTTTTTATCTACCCGGCTGTTCACTACGTCATGCCGGAAGAAAAGGTGGCCGGCGCGATCGAAAGCATCAGGGCCGAACTCGACATGCAAGTCATGCACCTGCGCAGCGAGGGAAAGCTGTTGGAAGCGCAACGCCTGCTGGCCCGCACGAAATACGACTTGGAAATGATTCAGGAAGTCGGCTTTTGCAGCGGTATCGAAAACTACAGCCGTCACTTGGATGGCCGGCCGCCGGGCTGCAAGCCGTGGACGCTGATCGACTATTTCCCGAAGGACTACCTGCTGATCATCGACGAAAGCCACGTCACGATCCCGCAGATCGGCGCGATGTATCACGGCGACCGCATTCGCAAGACGACACTCGTCGACCACGGCTTTCGCCTGCCCAGCGCAATGGACAACCGGCCGCTGAAGTACGACGAATTTGAAGACACTTGGAACCAAGTCGTCTTCGTCAGTGCGACGCCCGGCAAGTTCGAGCTGGAAAAGACCGCCGGCGAAGTCGTCGAACAGGTCATCCGCCCGACCGGCCTGCTCGATCCGGTCATCGAAATTCACCCGGCCCAGGGGCAGGTCCCGCACTTGCTGGAACAGGTGAAGGTCGTCATCGAGCGTGGCGAGCGCGTGCTGGTCACCGCGCTCACCAAGCGGCTGGCCGAGGATTTGTCCGCCTACATGCAGGAAGCGGGCATCAAATGCCGGTATCTGCACAGCGAGATTCAGACGATCGAACGCGTTGAAATCCTAGGCGATCTTCGTCGCGGCGAGTTCGATGTGCTCATCGGCATCAACCTGCTGCGTGAAGGTCTCGATCTGCCGGAAGTGGCAATGGTTTGCATCCTCGACGCCGACAAGGCTGGGTTCCTGCGCAGTGAAACGAGCCTGATCCAGACGATCGGCCGGGCCGCGCGCAACATGAACAGCAAGGTCATCATGTACGCCGACACGATGACGCCGGCCATGACCGACGCCATCGAAGAAACCGACCGCCGCCGCGCCAAGCAGGTCGAATACAACAAGGCCAACGGCATCACGCCGAAAACGATCGTCAAAGCCATCCGCGCATCGATCGAAAGCGAAGTGAAGGCTCGCCGGACCGTCCAGGAAACACTCGGCGCCAGCGTCGGCGAGATGGATCAGACCGAACTGATCAACATGCTGGAACAGGAAATGCTGGAGGCCGCCCAGAACCTGGAATTCGAACGGGCCGCTCAGTTGCGCGACAAGGTGAACGAACTGAAGGGGGCCCCGGTGCTTAAAAGTGCGAACGGCGTAGCCCTCGACGACGACAAACCCCGCGTCTGGCAGCCGAAGAGCAAAGGCCGCGGTGGGAAGAAAAGCGGGTCGTTTAAAGGGTGATGTCGGCGTCCCACGGACGGTAGGTTCTTCCTCCTCTCCCGGTATCGCCGGGAGAGGTTGGGTGAGGGCTTCGACCAGGCGATAAAGAACGGCGGCTACCTTCAATTCGATGAATTTCATTCGTCGTAAGCCCTCACCCTAACCCTCTCCCGGCCCTACCGGGAGAGGGAACCAGAGCGTCCTTTTCACTGCGCGATATAATCAAAGCCATGCCGCCGTTCCCGCCACTCGACAGCTTCAAAGACCTCATCCAACTCGCCAAGCTGGAAGACCTCGGTCCCGATGGCGACGACTGCACGTCGCGACTTGCCGTCGGCGAAGATGTCATCGGCGTCGGCACGCTCCTCCAGAAGCAGACCGGCGTCGTCTGCGGCCTGCCGATCGTGGAGCACGTCTGCCGCGTGTACGACGAGCGCCTGCGCGTCGAGATGATTCCCGGTTTTCACATGGAGATCATCGAAGGCCGGTTCAGCGACATGAAGCAGACGCCATTGCTCCGGCTTCGCGGCCCGATGCGGTCACTGCTGGCGGCCGAGCGGGTGCTGCTGAACTTTGTTCAGCGGATGAGCGGCGTCGCCACGCTGACGGCCAAGTTCGTCCGCCGGATCGAAGGCACCGGCGCGGTGCTGGTCGATACGCGCAAAACCATGCCCGGTTTCCGGTCCTTGGATAAGTACGCCACCCTCGCCGGCGGGGCGGCGGGGCACCGGTGTGGGCTGTTCGACATGCTGCTGCTCAAGGACAACCATTTGGCCGCCTTGGCGGGCCGCGAGTGGGCCGCGGGGGTTGCCCGGGTCATTCGCCAGTCCAAATTAGAAGCCCCGGCCCGGCCCACGATGGTGGAGGTTGACACCCTGGACCAGCTCCGCCAAGTACTATCAATTGACGGTATCGATTTCGTGCTGTTGGACAATATGGACTGCCCGACCATGACGCAGGCCGTCCAGTTACGCGATTCTGGGGCGAAAAAGGGCACAGTAAAGCTCGAGGCCTCGGGCGGCGTGACGTTAGAAACGATCCGCTCGATCGCCCTGACCGGCGTCGACCGCATCAGCGTCGGGGCGATCACGCATTCCGCGACGGCCTTGGACATTGGCTTGGATGTTGAACTCCAATAGCTGCCGCCGGCGGTGGTTTTTGGTAAAGTCCCTGACTCAAAGTTATGGCATACATCGAGTTCACCAACGAAAAAGGCCCGCGCCGGGTCGAATTGCGCGAAAAGCCGGTCACCATCGGACGGCAGGTTGGCAACATCTTGTCGCTCAATGACGAGAAGCTGTCCCGCCATCACTTGGTCATGGAGCGTCGTCGCGACGGCTGCTATGTCCGCGATCTGGGCAGCCGCAACGGCACCTCAGTGAACAATCGCCTGCTGGCGGGCGAAATAAAACTGGAGCACGGCGACGTGGTTCGGGCCGGCAATCACGAGTTCCGCTACTTCTCCTCACAGCCCGCTGCCGCTGCACCGGCGAAGAAGCCGATCGGCAGTACACCGCCGTCGGTCGATCTGCAGGCAACGCGCGCCGAATCCACCATGCCCGCGCCGGGCTCGGCGCGCCAGCCGACAACGCAGAAGTGGGAAATGCCCACCGTTAACGAGGCCGACGGCGCCGCCCCCGCGCGTCAGCTCGCCATGCTGGCCGACTCGCTGCCGAGCAAGCCGTTCGGCGCCAACGACATTGAACTGATCAATGCCCGCGGCGATCTCGTCCACGCCAAATGGTCAGAAGACGACGATGTGCCCGCCGAAACCGTCACAATCCTTCGCTTGTTGCTGCTCTGCACCTTCCGAACCCGCGCCAGCGATATTCACATTGAGCCCAAGGGCGAAACCTACGTCTGCCGTATTCGCGCCGACGGCAGCATGGTCACCATCGCGGCTATGAAGAAGGATCTGGGCATTCGCTTCATGTCGCTGGTGAAAATCCTGTGCGACATCGACATTGCCGCTCGGAATATCGTGCAGGAAGGCAACTTCGTCAGCCGAGTTCCCGATCGCAAAGTCGATTACCGCGTCAGCATGACGCCGTCGATTTTCGGCCAAAAACTGGTCATTCGTGCCCTCGACTCGGCCAATGCGCCGCGCTACCTGTGGGATCTGAATCTGCCGGAACATATGTTCCGCACCATCGAAAAAGCGATCAAACGCGACGCCGGCATGATGCTGGTCTGCGGCCCTACGGGTAGCGGTAAAACCAGTACGCTTTACAGCGTACTGCGATCGATCGACGCCACCGAACGTAACGTCGTCACGATCGAAGATCCGGTGGAAATTCAGATCGAAGGCGTCACCCAGATGCCCGTCGATCAGAAGACCGGCAGCACCTTCGCGAGCCTGCTGCGCAGCACGCTGCGTCAGGACCCGGATGTCATTCTCGTCGGCGAAATTCGCGACGCCGAAACCGCCAAGACCGCCATGCAGGCCGCGATGACCGGCCACCTGGTGTTTAGCACGGTTCACTCGCGCGACACCACGGGCAGCGTGTTCCGCCTGCTGGATCTGGGCATCGAGCCGTTCCTCGTCGCCAGCGGCCTGAACCTGCTGCTCGCCCAGCGCCTCGTCCGCGCCCTCTGCCCGTTCTGCAAACAGCCGACGAGCCCAAGTGACGATCAATTGCGCGAAATGGGCGGCAAGTACGAAAATCTGACGAAGATTTACCGCGCTGGCGGCTGCATCAAGTGCCTCGGCACCGGCTTCTCCGGACGGCGGGGCGTGTTTGAATTGTTGGTCGTCGACGACCAGGTTCGGGCCGCCATCAGCAAAAACAATCAGGCCGAAATTTTGGCCTCCCTCGCCGGCGGCCGATTCACCTCCCTCAAGCAGCACGGCTATAGCCTGGTGGCCGACGGCGTCACGACGTTCGACGAGGTCGATCGCGTGGTAGGGGACTAGGGGACTGATTGGCCCGAAGATCAACCGCATGGCCGGATCGATTCGCGCCCACGTCAGCTCCGGACTCGCTGCCATGTCGCGCTCTGGTCAACGGCGGCCAAGTTCGCTATATTTCCCCACGCATTGGAGAGGTGGCCGAGTGGCTGAAGGCGACAGTTTGCTAAACTGTTGTACGGGGTAAACCTGTACCGGGGGTTCGAATCCCCCCCTCTCCGTTTGATTCTAATAACCCTCGCTAAACGCGAGGGTTATGTCATTTCTGGACGGCGCCGCCCTGCGTTTTGTCCTGCCGCCGCGAACACGCTGCATTAGACGTTGGTTTCGGTCAGTCGGGAGTGCTGCTGTGTCTGCTCGTGGGCGAAGGTTGACGCGGGAGTCAATTCGTAACGATGGGCTCCTTCATCATCGGACGAATTATCATCATTAGGGACTGGGAACAGGTTACCATGATGGTCGTCGATACCCTTATGGGGCTAGGCGGGATCCCGGGACATGGTTTGCTGCGGTGAGGGGCGAAGAGCGCATGGCGTTATCGCGAACCGAATTCGAACGGCAGGCCCTCGAGCAGCTCGACGCGGTCGATCGTTTTGCTCACCGATTGGTGCGAGGCCGATCGGCCCTCTCGGATGACCTGGTTCAGGAAACGTATCTTCGCGCCGTTCGGAGCTTTCACACCTATACCCCGGGCGACCGCGGCATCCGCCCGTGGCTCTTCCGTATTCTGTACAACGTATTTCTCGCACAAGCCGGGCGGGAACGGCGGCAGCCGGTGAGCGTGGAGCCGGCTAGCCTGGAGTTTCTAGCTACGTCAGTTTCGCTCTCCTCGGATCTCGAGGATCCGCCGGCCGTGTCCAAGGCGCTCGCCGAATTGGACGAGGACGCCCGCACGGTTTTGACGCTTTGGGCCGTTGACGAGCTGTCTTACAAGGAGATCGCTGAGATCCTGGATGTTCCGACGGGAACGGTCATGAGCCGGCTTCATCGCGCAAGGAACAAGCTTGCCACACTACTTGGCCGCGATCGGCCAAGCACTCGTCGCAGGAAGACCCGGATCCAGCCGGGAATAACAATCGATTAACAGTGTTGAAGGTTTACCTATGGAGGATGATCCGCTGATCCCGTTCGACGATCCTGCACTGCAGGCCGCGGTGCGCCGCGCGGCTGGGGCGCACCACGCTCATCCCGCACTGCGGGCCAAGGTCGCGGATATCGTTACCCGTGAACAGCTGTCGATTCGCCGGAATCGGCACACGATGCGCGATGCCTTCGCGGTGGCGGCCGTTCTGCTGGTCAGCGGTCTAGTTCTATATCAGGCGCTTTTCAGGACTTCCCCTGCCTCTCCAGTCCGTGGCCCGGTGGTGAGTCCGAATGACCGCTTGTTCCAGCAGATGGCCGATGTGCAGGCGGGTGCCACCGAGATCCAGAATCTGGAAAATGTGCCGACGGGTCAGACCGCGGCGGAACTCCAGGCTGAACTAGCGCGCCGACTTGGCCGGTCGACGAGAGTGCCGGACCTGGCCGGCAAAGGGTGGAACATCACCTGCGCCGAGGTTGGCGAGCTGGGTTCGTTCAAAATCGGTCGGGTGAAGTACGTCAACAGCGGCGGGATGACCGCCTCGCTCCTGTCATTGCCCGCCTCAGCGATTAGCTACGCGGATGGCTGCCTGGGCGAGCGATACGATACAGTCATCCACGGCAACGTCATTTCTAGCATTCGGTTGGACGATTCGTCGTTGTGCGTTGTTGGTGATGCCGCAGTGGAACCGGCCGTGGCGCAAAGCCTTCGCGATGCTCTGGTGCCGTAGCAGCATCCCGCCGATTTTTTTAACTTCGGCGCAAATGAGGGAATAAATCCGCGCGCGGCCGATTTGCAGGAGTGGAGGGGCGTACTGCGCCCTGGAGAAGGTCAACTTACTACTCGGGACGCCTCATGATCCATCGGTATCGGCAGGTGTGGCTGTCGTGCGTCGTAGTCGTCGTCGGCTTGGCCGGATTGTCCGAGGCGGCCACGGTCACACTTTCCTCTAATAAGGACAACTCGATCTACAGCGAGTCGGATGCCAGCAATGGTGTGGGCCCCGGCATGTTTGCCGGGGTGACGCCAAACAGCGTCACGCGACGTGGATTGTTCGCATTCGACCTCAGCAGTATTCCCGCAGGAGCAACCATTACAGCGGTCAAAATCGACCTCACCCAGACCAAGATCGGGCCGGGGCAGTCGGCCACGTTTGAACTACATCCGCTTAGCGCGGCTTGGGGCGAGGGTACCTCCCTCGGCAGCGGTGCCGGCGGGCTGGCGTCCACCGGCGATGCGACTTGGAACTTTCGTTCCTACAACACGACAAGCTGGACGAACCCAGGCGGCGATTTTGGGCCGACCAGTGCTACCGCCGCGCTAGGCACGACGAACGGCGTTTACAGCTTCACAACACAGCCGGCATTGGTGGCGGACGTCCAGCACTGGCTGGACACGCCGGCCACCAATTTCGGTTGGCTTCTTAAGGCCGCTACGGAGACGGGTGTCTCCGCGCGGGAGTTCGGCACACGGGAAGGTACGGCGGGGACCGCACCATCGTTGACGATCACTTATTCGGTCCCCGAACCGGCGTCGGGCCTTTGCCTTGTCCCCCTCGCACGGCTTGCAGCGCGTCGGCGACGGGCCATGTAGCCGCGTCTCGATCAAGCAAGTTCGGTGGGCTTCCACTGAGAGTTCGCTCAGAAGGATGGGTGTCTATGTCGTTCGCAAAGACGTTCATTACCGCCAGCGTTGGCCTGTCGGCCTTTTCATCGGCGGCGTTGGCCGGCCCATTTTTGCCCTCGATCACAAAGGGAACAGTCGCGGTCAATCTGCAGGTTGTCGCCAGCGGTCTGTCCGCTCCGGACTACGCTGTCAGCGCGCCGGGCGACCCGAGCCGGTTATTCGTGCTGGAGCAGAACGGCTTGGTGCGAGTGGTGCAGAACGGCGCGTTACTGTCGACGCCGGCACTGGACCTGCGGTCGCGCGTGACGCCACCGTTGGTCACATCAAACGCCAGCGACGAGCGTGGCCTGCTCGGCATCGCATTTCATCCCGGTTTTAATGATCCGAACAGCGTCGGCTACCGCACGCTCTACACCTACAACAGCGAAGCCATCCCGGTGGGCACGTCTCCCACGTTCGCGGCCCCGAACAATGCGACGCAGACGTATAAGAACGTCATCAATGAATGGAAGATCGACGCAACTAATCCCAGTCAGATTGACCCGACCTCCCGTCGCGAGGTGGTGTCATTCGGCAAGAACGCCAGCAACCACAACGGCGGCACGATCGCCTTCGGTCCGGATGGTTACATGTACCTGGGCACCGGCGACGGCGGGAATGCCAATGACTCCGGGGCGAGCCACATCGAGCCCGGCGGCAACGCCCAGAACCTCAGCACTCCTCTGGGTAAGATGCTCCGAATCGATCCGACCAATCCCAGCCTGACCTCCACCAGCAGCAACCCCCTCAGCACCAATAGCCAATACCGTGTTCCGGCAGACAATCCGTTTCAGGCGGCGGGGCAGGTGCACGAAATTTATGCCTATGGACTGCGCAATCCGTACCGCTTCTCCTTCGACACGGCGGACGGCAAACTCATCGCCGCTGACGTGGGCCAGAACACCATTGAGGAAATTGATCTGATCACCAAAGGCGCCAACTACGGCTGGGCCCAGAAGGAAGGCGATTTCCTGTTCAATCGCTCGACCGGCGCGGTCGGCATCCGCAGCCCGGGCAGTCCTGCGGGATTGGTCGATCCAATCTCCGGCTCGGCCGGGTCGCTGGAGTACGACCACAGCGATGGCATCTCCATCACTGGCGGCTTCGTTTATCGCGGCTCGTTGATTCCAGAACTCTATGGCAAGTACGTGTTTGGTGACCTTGCCTTGCAAGGCAGCCCCGTGCGCGCGAACGGCCGACTGTTTTATGCCGACCTTGCAACGGGTCAGCTCAATGAATTCCTGCTGCCGCAGTTCGCCGCCGGCATTCTGCCGAACGGCCTGACGGTCCACGGCTTTGGTCAGGATGCTAGCGGCGAACTCTACGCCTTCGCAACCAACACCACGGCCGACGGCACCGGCGGCATCATGTATCGAATAACAGCGGTGCCCGAGCCGACTGCGATGATTGGCCTGTTGCTCGGCAGCTTGTGCCTCTGCCGGAAGCGATCTTAAAGTTCTGCGTTCGCTGAGCAGCTCTGAATGAGCCTTACGGCACTGCGGACGCTTACGGCACGCTTGAAGAGTCGTCCAGCGACGACAGCACTTCCGGGTTTCCGGACCCGTTGGCGAGAAAGAAACTTAACGCCAAATCGTTTTCTGCGTTTTCTTTAAACTGATTAATGTTGATGCCGAACAGGCCGCCAATGATGGCGGCCTGATTTTCTGGCGGGCACCTTTGGGCATAAACAAAGACAAACCCGCAAATTGTGAAGATGGGCCATGCCCTGCCAATCACGCTGCGGCGGCCGCGGCCAACACGCGGGCTAAGAAGAAAGAGTCGAGGCACAAGATCTCGAACGCTTGCCGCGACGACGAGAACCTCGCTCGATTCCACAGGACGCCAGCGAAGGTCAGGACACCAATTCAAGCAAAAACAACCGACACTGCCGGGATCGGCCTGATTCGGGTTTCCCCTCGCACGCTGTCTCTCCAGTTCATTCCGCTTTCATGCTGTTGATCAACGAGTATGCTTGGCGACTGCAGGAAGTTGCTGTTTGAGGTGGTGGGATCGTATCGGAATCATTTCTAGGCGTGGGTCCGTTCGAACTGCGATCGCTCGCAGGCAAGCAGGAACCTATGAGCCACACTGGCCCTGCGGATCGCGCGGCTAGGCCGCGTATCATCGGCAACAGCGCCGCAGTCCGGCGGATGTGCCGGCAGATCATTGCGCTGGGACCACGTCGATGCACCGTGCTTTTGCATGGCGAAACCGGCACGGGGAAAGAGCTCGTCGCACGGTTGGTTCATATCCGCAGCATCCGTTCGGCCGGGCCGTTTGTGCCGGTCGATTGCACGACATTGCGGGACACGCTTTTCGAGTCGCAACTCTTCGGCCACATGCGCGGCGCGTTTACCGGTGCCGACCGGCCGACGCTCGGTTTCTTCCGCGCGGCCGACGGAGGCACGCTGTTTCTCGATGAAATCGGTGAACTGCCGCTCTCCGCGCAGGCCAAGTTGCTGCGGTGCATTCAAGAAGGTGCGGTCACGCCACTTGGTGCGACGGCGGGCATCGCCGCCGACGTGCGCGTTATCGCGGCGACCCATCGCGATCTGGCCGCCATGGTCAAAAGCGGGGCGTTTCGCGAGGATCTCTACTATCGGCTCAATGTCGCTCGATTACGTCTTCCGCCTTTGCGTGAGCGCCACGGCGATATTCCGTTGCTCGTTCGCCACGCGCTGATGGACTTCGCTCGTTTTTACGAAGAGCCCGTTCGTTCAGTGACCGAGCAGGCGATGGCGGCGCTGGTCTCGCACGACTGGCCGGGCAATGTGCGCGAGCTATTAAACGCGATCGAACACGCCGTGGTCTTTGCTCCGTTCAACGGACCGCTCCGCCACGTTGATCTCCCGGCCGAAGTGCTTGGCGTTGGCGACGGGAGCGAAACTTCGGCACCATTCCGAACACCACTGACATTGGATGCCGTCGAACGCAGCACGATCATGGCCGCGCTGCAGGCGTCCGGTGGTAACCAGAGCCGCGCGGCGCTGTCTCTGGCGATCGAGCGCCATCGACTACGCCGCCGCATCGTCCATCACGGCCTGACCCACCTCGTGCGCCCCCAGGCTTGAAACGCCGTCAGTTGTCATCAATCGCC
>JAQGHK010000679.1 GCA_028288875.1 Phycisphaerales bacterium
GACGTAACCTCGACCACTGAGCCCAGCGGCCCGGGAGGGACGCCCTCGACAGCGATGGGGCAGGACGCGATGGGTACGACGGCAGCGGAGCGGTGGGCGTGCAGACCGACGCCGCCGGCCCACTGCATCCGGGTCCGCCAGCTCCACAGCGGCTCGACGGCCTCGACGGTCCCGTCCCAGGTGAAGCGCCCGATCCGCTGGAGCTGGTCGCGCACCAGCGCGGTCTTGAGCGCGAGCTGAGCGGAGGGCGAGGCGTGCTGCCAGTCGCAGCCGCCGCACGCACCGAACACCGGGCACGGCGCCTCGACCCGGTCAGGGGACGGCGAGAGCACCTCGACCGCGTCCGCGCGGAGGAACTTCGCCCCCTCCGAGCGCACCACGACCCGGACCGTCTCCCCGGGCAGGCAGTAGCGCACGAAGACCACGCGGCCGTCCGGGGCGTGGCCGACGCAGGCACCGCCGGCCGCGACCCCGCCGACGGTCAGGATCACCGGGGTCGGCGGAAGGCCGGGTCGCCGTCGTCCTTGCGCCGGTCGGAGGACAGCAGCTGGTAGGGCACCGAGGTCACCATGACCCCGGGCTGGAACAGCAACCGGCCCTTGAGCCGCAGGGCGCTCTGGTTGTGGAGCAGCTGCTCCCACCACCGGCCGACGACGTACTCCGGGATGAAGACGGTGACGACGTCGCGCGGGGACTCCCGGGAGATCCGCTTCACGTAGTCCAGGATCGGCTTGGTGATCTCGCGGTACGGCGAGGCGACCACCGTGAGCGGGATGTCGATGCCGCGCCGGTCCCACTCGGCCCGCAGCGCCTCGGTGTCCTCCTCGTCGACCGACACCGTCAGGGCGGTGAGGTCGTGCGGGCGGGTGGCCTTGGCGTAGGACAGGGCGCGGAGCGTCGGAGCGTGGATCTTGGAGACCAGCACGACGGCGTGGTTGCGCGACGGCGCCGCCACCAGGTCCTCGAGCGGGATCAGCTCCCGCCGTACCCGCTCGTAGTGGCTGTGGATGCCGCGCATCAGCAGGAACAGCACAGCCATGGCGGCCAGCGCGATCCAGGCGCCGCGCACGAACTTGGTGATCAGGACGATGACGAGCACCGTGCCGGTCATGGCCAGGCCGATGCTGTTGATGACGCGGGCGCGCTTCATCCGCCGGCGCGCGGCGGGGTCGGTCTCGCTCCGCAGGTGCCGGGTCATCACCGTGGACGAAGCCGGCGCGTACAGCGTCGACGAAGTCATCAAGGGCGACACCGTCCGCGAAGTGCTGAACTACGTTCAATACAACAGCGAAGAACTCCTGCGGTCCATGCGTAAGACGGTGGAAAAGGGCGTGAAGGAGCAGAAGCTCAGCATCGAGGAAGCCCGCCTGCTGCTGCGGTTCTATGAGGACGGGCTGGACGGGTATACGTACCTGGAATAGTGGAACGGCGATCGGATTGGGGTTAGCGATGTTTTGGCGATGGCAGTCCCTCCCCGAACTGAAGCTCTATTCAAAGTCCCAACGCGAAGCGTTGTGGGGAGAAGCGCAGCGCGATCCGCTGCGCCTGATTGACGTGGTGTCGCTGCTGACATTTGCTGCAATCATGGTCGCATTTTTCATGGCCTCATTTGCTACGCCGAAGCAACCAGCGTGGCTGAGCATTTTAATGCTGGGCCTGTGTTGGTTCGGCGTGAACGTGGCGATGGGAACTTTGATGATCCTGCGTTATCGCCCATCACTCCGCCGCGTCATTGAGAGACGAACGAGCGGCAGTGATCTGACGTTGATGGATCGGCTTGATACTGCCAAGTGACCGGCGAACAAATCCGTTGGCATCCACGGACGAGGAATGGACCGCGTTTATGAAGAATTGCAAACTACTGATCGCGGCCTTTTTTCTATTCCTGGTACCGCACGCTGACGCAGCGGATTCACCGTGGGCGACCGGCCAGGTCACGATCGAAACGAAGCTGCAATACCTGCTCTCGTTTCCGCCGGGCTATGAGATCGACAAAACGAATCGCGCGGATGGTGGCAGAGGCTGGCCGCTTGTGCTTTTTCTGCACGGGTCGGGTGAGCGTGGCACCGTGGTTACGGCCGTCGCCCATACCGGCTTGCCACAGATTATTCACGAGGGCAAAACCTTCCCGTTCATTATGGTCGCGCCGCAGTGTCCCGAGCATGAACGCTGGGACGCGGGAACGCTGCGAAAACTGATCGACCAAGTTCAGCAGCAATATGGCTGCGATCCCGACCGCATTTATGTCACAGGCCTGAGCTTGGGCGGTTTCGGCACGTGGGATCTGATCACGCGATATCCCAACTTTTTTGCAGCGGCCGCGCCGATTTGCGGCGGTGGCATTCCTCGGTTCACCGGCGATTTAAAGTCATTGCCGATCTGGGCGTTCCATGGCGAAAAGGACCCGGTCGTTTCGGTGCAACTCACTCGCGACATGGTGGACGCCGTGCGTGCAACGGGCAACCCTAATGTGAAGCTGACCACCTACCCCACCGCCGGCCATGACTGCTGGAACACGGCGTATTCCGATCCTGAGTTGTTCAAGTGGCTGCTCGCGCAGCGCCGATCCGCCGCCACGACACAGCCCGGCAAATAAGCCTAATTGGCCATGTCCAGCGACTTGTTCTCCAGGACCGTCAGCCGGCGATAAAACTGCACCGCGGCATCGTCCGCCACCTTCGATAAGTTGTTGGCCAGGATGACCGATTTGGCCCGTTCGAGCAGGCGCTGGACCTGTACCCATTTCACCTCGGTCGATCGTCGAATGCCGGAGATGGTCTGGCGCTGCTCGATCACCTTGCGAAAGCGGTCGTAATCGGGCTGCGTTTTCAGGAACGCCGTGATGTCGTCGAGCTGGGTGTCCAGCGTCTTCATGGCGTCGGGATTCAGCGGAATACCCAGGCCCGGCCAGTGTGTGAGCACCGCGGTGCGAAGCCGGATGCGGGCCTCCGCCAGTGGATCGGCCAGTGGGCCAAATCCATTCTGGCGAGTCGTGGTGGGACGGGTGGCCGGACGTGACGTGGCCTCGGCCGCGGTGCGGCCAGACCGATTGTCGGCGGTCATCTTATCGTTCAGTGCTTTCGCCTTCGTTACCGCCGTGGCCAGGCGGTCCTCGCCGGTGATGCCGAGTTGCCTGGACAATTCTTCCAGCACCACCTTCTCCGTCGGCGTGGCGGCGGCCATCACCTTGGACCACGGCGCATTCTCCGGCAGCACGTTGTCGACATCGCCGTCCTTGTAGTAACGGCTCTTGTCCCGCAGCAGTTGGTCCGACGTGCAGAACGGAATGTCGATCGTCGGCGAGTTCAGCATCGTGTAGCCGAAGGCTTCGGTATAGGAGACTTTGCCATCGTGGTCATAATCCGCTTTGGCAACGGGCTTGCCGGTGCGGGTTTCGCCGGTGAGGGCTTCGAAGAACGCGGTGGAAAACTCGTGATAATCCTCGTCGTCAATCTCGGCCGTGCAGCCGGCGGCCATGCGGGTGGAGATCGTTGAGAAGAAGCCGGCGCGGGCGTGATCGGAATAACTCTTGGCCGGGTCACCCTCTTTATAGATGACGTTGGCATACCCGCCGGAGTAGCACTGGACCATAAGGAGCGTGGTTTCGACTTTCGGGTCGAGCTTGTCGAGCTGTTTAACGAATTGCTTCATCGTATAGCCGTCGTTGCTGCCCCACAGGTAGAGCGTCGTGTTGCGCGGTTGGGTTTTGCGGTCGTGATCGCCGCCGCCGTGGCCGGTAAAGTAGAACACCAGGCGATCCTTCGGGGACAGCTGGCCGGCGGCGTTATCGAACCATTTTTCCAGGTTGGCCTGCGTCGAGCCGCCGGCGATATCGGTCCGGTCGGCCTGGCGGAAACGCAGGTGGACGGCGTTTGTGTTGAACAGCACCATGCCAAGCAGATCGATCACGTTCTGGCGCGGGTCATCGATCGCGGTCGCCTGCACGACTTTGTCATGGCCGCCGTCCGCGAAATAGACTTCGTTCGGTGCCTTATCGACGTGCAGCAGCGCGCGAACGCGATCGAAATAGTGCACGTTGCTCAGCAGTGACACCTGGTCATTCTGCGGGGAACTGCCGCCGCCGAAGGTGACGATTCTGGTGTCGGCAGAGAGGACGCCCGTGACGGCGAAAGACAACAGCAGGCCGCGGAGAACGAGCTTTCGCATGGGCCGATGCTAAACACCCCTGCAAAACCGGTCGAGGGCGCACGCGGGAACAGTAGCCGATGCAGAACGTCGAGAGGTTTATTCGACCACCGGATCGGCGTCCACGGCCGTAAAATCAACGCGGTCGTAGAGATCGGCCAATGAAAGGGTCAGTCCGATCTCTTCGAGGGGAATGGTCGCAGCCAGCCCTTCATATTGCCGGGCGACGAAGCCGCTTTCAGTGCGGTGATAGACGACAACGCGCGGTTCACCGGTTTCGATCAACAAGTAGGCCGAGAGAGTGGGAATCGCCAGGTACGCTTCGCGTTTCTCACCCTCATCGGTGCGGCGCGTGCCATGCGACACGACTTCGGCAATGACAACCGGGCGATCCTGGAACGTGTCGTTAGCCGGGTTTGGCTCGCAGACAACCATGCCATCGGGATAATAGAAACGGGTGTGATTGGCGAAACGGACGCGGACTTTGGTGTCGGAGTTGAAAGGCTGACAGGGACGGCCGCGGAGCTTGGAATGCATTAAGCCAGCAAACCCAGTGGCGATCGTATTGTGCACATTGCGCGCCCCCGCCATCGCGTAGACGTAGCCGCCGGTGTATTCGTGCTTGACCGTCGAGACGAGTTCGCCAGCGAGGTAATCCTCCACCGAAATCAGTTTGATCTGATGCGCAGCCGTCATGGGAGTTAGCCTAATCCGTGCATTTGACGACGGCAATCAATTTCTCGGGCGGTTGACCCACCTAAAGCGGTGAACAGACTGGACGTCCATTCGCGAGCTCTAGATCCCGTCGCCCAGTTCAGGCGGGAAGAGCAGGACGGGCACTTTTGTGTTGCGGATGAGTTCTACCGGCACATTGCCGGCCAGCAGGCGGGCGAAGACGTTTTTGCCGGTCAGGCCGAGGCAGAGGAGCGTGGCGTTCTGTTCGTCGGCAGTGTTGAGGATGGCTTTGGCGATGTCGTCGCTGAACATCAGCAGCGTGGTGACATTGATGCCCGTCGCGGCGATGCCGTCCTGAAGCGTACGGACGGCGCGGTCGCCTTCGGCTTCTTCGCTCTCACGGCCTTGCCCGGCGCTGGGGCGGGAGACGTGGATGACCAGGACCTCGGCGCTGAGCTTCTGAGCCATGTCGGCGACGGGCTTCACCAGACGTTCGGCCGCTAAGGCTGACGAGACTGCGACGAGGATTTTGCTCATGAGTTGCCTTCTATGCCATCGGCGGCGCTGCCCGACGCCGTCGTCGCAATCAGCCCCTTCAAACGCCGCAGCGCCCGCCCGCGGTGGCTGATGTCGGCCTTCTCGGCCGGGGACAGTTCCGCAGTCGTTTTGCCCAGCGCGTCGACGTGGAACAACGGATCATAGCCGAAGCCATTGGTCCCACGCGGCTCGCGAATGATACGCCCTTCGACCGTGTCCCGCGCGGTCAGGATAATCCTGCCCTTTTCGTCCGCCAATGCCAGCACGCAGACGAAGCGGGCCGTGCGGGCCTCGTCGGGGACGGCATCGAGTTGTTTGAGCAGCAGCGCGTTGTTGTCCGCATCTTTGCCGGCTGGGGACGATTCGCCGTGCAGGGCGGCCCATCGGGCGCTGGTGACGCCGGGCTTGTTGCCGAGCGCGTCCACTTCCAGCCCACTGTCGTCCGCCAACGCCCATTGACCGGTTAATTTGGCATATTCGGCGGCTTTCAGGCAGGCGTTGGCGCGGAAGGTGTCGCCGGTTTCTTCGACTTCGCCGATGTTTGGATAGGCGGACAGGTCGCGCCATTCGACTTGAGCCGCATCACCATCGCCGCCCAGCATGTGGGCGAACTCGGCAACCTTTCCGCGGTTGTGCGTGGCGACAACGACGATCGGCGGCAACTTCATGGCGTGACCGACCTCAGCCGGCCTGACGGCGACGCCGTCGGGGACAGCGGATTTACCACGGTCGGCCCGGTGTCCTGTGCTTCAGTCGTATTGCGATTGCCCGCCAGTAGCGATGCCGGGGCCGTTTGCGGGATGGCGAAGAGGAAGCTGGTCTTTTCCGACTTCACTTCGGCCTTCGTAGTCGGGTCGGTGGTTTTTTCGACGACCGTCTCGCCATTCACGCTGTAGGACACCCACTTTTTCCAGGTGGCCTCCAGCGTCGGGTCGTTGAACTGCACCTTCGGCTGGAAGATATCGACTTCACGCCCGGCGGCCCGCAAGCCCTTGGCGATCTCCGGATTCACCGGGCCGTTCGAGACAATGATGTCGTGGCCGCTGTCCGTGAGCGTTTTCGCTTCGCCTGCATCCTGTTCGCGGATCGCCGTACGCGGCCAGGCACCGATGCAGACGGTGCTGGTGGTTGTGCCGTTGTAGTAATACGCCTCAACGCCCTGCTTGCGGGCTTCGATCACGGCTTCGATGACGATCTGCTTGCGGTTCTTGTCCCCGATGCGGGCGTCATTGGTGTAATCGGCGATGGCCAGTGACCAATAGCGGCGCGACGGATCGTCCGGCGACTTGTTCTGATCGAGCTTGGTCAGATCAAACTCCGGCGGCCCTTCCGGTTCGGCCAGCGGCAGCGGAACGACCAACGACCGCGGGAAAATGCGATGGCCTTCACCGTCACCCAAGCCGCGGACGTATTCCAGGTCTTTATTCGCCCGGGCGGCCTCGGAGGCGTTGATCGTGCGTTCGCGCTCTTTGTAGTAGCCGTAGTACAGCGTGCTCTGGGCCTCTTCGTGGACGACGTAGAACTCGCGGTGTCCGGTGGCCTTAAACAGGTTGTCTTTGGAAACCGTGGCTTGCTGAACGCGGGCCGGGCCGGTGAAGGCGCAGCAGAAGATGGTGTAGCGGGCGTCGTTTGGCACCGCTGCGGCGGCGGACCGACCAGCGCCCGGCGTTGCCTGCCCGGCTACGGTCCCGGCATCAGCCACCGTCTGCCCCGGGGCATTCCCTGTGGGTGAGGCAGCGGATGTACCCGGTGCGCCGCCGCACCCGAAGGCGCCAAAAGCCAGAGAAGCGGCCGCCAAGGAAGCGGTCCAGCGTGTGAAACGACTTTTTTCCGGAAGATACTGCATCGCGTCTCCTCGATTGCCCGCTGGGCCGACGGCCATGGGGTTGGGAATTGTACCAGAATTAGGCTGTTTCTCACACGCCGTATCGGCCGATAACATGGGACGATCGATCGCACGGATGCGGTCGACCCTGCAGAGAAACCCAAGGAAGGAAGAAACCATGACCAAGAAGACCCCCACCCGCAACACGACGCTCCCCAAGGCCGCCCCCGCCGCCAAGACGTCCATCGCTGCTGCCGCTGCTCCCGTGATCGCGACCCCGGTCGCCG
>JAQGHK010000711.1 GCA_028288875.1 Phycisphaerales bacterium
AAGGAGTGAGATACCCAATCTTGGCACGTCGCATGGTTAGTTTTGCGTTAGCCGTCGCATACCTGCTTCCAGACGACAGATTGGCGTCAAGCGTCGTGATATAGGGGGCCTCGCTGGACGCATGTCCGTCGTACCAGAGCACTGAGCCTTTGCCCGCATGCCGCCCGTGAAAGCCGGGGGACTTAAAACCAACTACACCGCTACTGGTGAGGCTGGGTGCCTGCACGACGTAAGTGCCGACCATTGTTCCCGTCGTGTCGTTGGCGAAGTCCATGGCGTCCATCAATGCGCAGGTTTCCGAAGAATTTTTGATGCGAGTTGACGTCGCCAGCCCAGCAATATTTGCGTTATAACCGTAAGAGGTCAGGGGGACCGTGCCTTGGGATAGCCCCCCAGAAAACCCTTTAAATTGGTCCGACGCCTCTGGGCAATTTAGAAACGCCGGATTCTTGTAGAACTTTGTCAGATAGCCCTGATTGATATCCCAAACGTAAACCGACCCAGAGTAACTGGTTTTACTGGCAAACCAGAAATAGCTAATCCCGGTGGCACCGGACGGCGCCGCGCCCTGATACGAATAGATGAGGCCCTTACCCTTATTCTCAGTCAGGTATTCGAGATAGCACTGACCCAGCGTGCGCAGGTTGGACAGGCACATGGCGCGCTTCGCTTCCGCCCTTGCGCGATTCAGCGTCGGCAATAAGATGCTAATCAGCAAGGCGATAATGCCAATGACGACAAGGAGCTCGACGAGCGTGAAACCATGCTTGCGAGGCAACTTCATAAAGCACTCCGAGTAGAGCGATCGGTTGGTGAGCGACGCCGATCGTAAGCATACCTACGCGTTGTCAATTATTATACAATAAAACCACGCAGAGATTTTTATTTTTGGGCAAGCTGCCCCGGTTCCACTAGCATTCCGCATAAGGCGTCATAATCCGGATAAACGGTGAATATTCTAGTAAAAATATAGATTAAAAGTGAGAAAACTTTACAAATCAAAGCTAATCAGTGTTTTTATTGTATAATAATTATTGACGAGTTGGCGTTTGGTGATAGGCTGGCTACAACCGCTGTCCGCTGCTTCAAATAGATGGGATAGAATGAAACGTCCTCACGCCGATTCCAGTATCGCGCATCGGGTTCCCACGACCTCCCCGCGCCACGTTGTTGGAGTTGTTGGACTGCTCGCATCGGCGGCCGCGGTCGTTGCTTTGGGCCTCCCGGTCGCAACCAGCCAGGCGGCGACGCTCTTCTCCGCCGGCAACAACCTTTACGGCCAACTTGGTAATGGAACGCAGACGGGCAGTACGTCGCTTGTGCCGGTCATCGGCATGAATTTCGGCATCACGTCGATCTCGCAAGCCGCGCACAGCTTGTCGGTCAAGAACGGTGCCCTCTATGGCTGGGGCTTGGGACTGTATGGCGCACTCGGCAACGGCGTTAGCGGTGCCGGCACCGACATCTACGGAAGTACCCCTACTCCCCAACCGTCACCCTTCCTGACGAGCGGCGTGACGACGCTCGCCGCAGGCCAGGTGTTCAGCTTCGCGGTGGCTAATGGCGCGCTTTACTCGTTCGGCACCAACAGCAGCGGTGTGCTGGCCAACGGGACCGCACTTAGCCAGACCAATGCTACGCCGACCATCGTGACGGGGCTCAGCAGCGGCGTGACCGCGGCTGCGGGTGGGCAGCGGCACGCGCTCGCCATTCAGAATGGTGCCCTATTCGCGTGGGGTTACAATGCTCAAGGGGCGGTCGGCAACGGAAAATCGGGCGGCACCTCGCTGCCGAGCGGCGGCGGGCCTGACGTCACCGTCGCAACACCGGTCGCCGGCTTTGGTAGCGGCGTCACTCTGATTGCCGCCGGCAGCAATCACAGCCTGGCCGTGAAGAACAACGTCGTCTACGGCTTTGGTAACAACCAAAACGGTGCTGTCGGCAACGACGGCGTCACCGATTCCACAGACATCGCTTCCCTCAACGGCACGCCATCTGCCGTCGTCGGCCTGCCAAGCGGTGGGACCGTTACCGATATCGCCGCGGGCGGGAACGCCAATGGTGACTGGAGCATGGCGCTGGTCAGCGGCGCGGTCTACACCTGGGGATCGAACTACTACGGTCAGCTCGGTGACGGCACGACGAATCAGCAGACGCATGCGATTCCCGTCATCGGCATCACCGGCACGATCGTCGACATTGAGGCTGGCAGCAGTTCCGGCTACGCGTTAGGCGCGGACGGTACTCTGTGGGATTGGGGCAATAACGGTAGCGGCCAGCTTGCCCTCGGCAGTCCGGCCGCGCAGTTCAACACGCCCCAGCACCTGTTCGCGCCGGCCGGCTATCGCTTCAGCGCTATCGCGGCTGGGACGATCTCTGCCAGCATTTTAGTCGCTGAGTCGGCCTTGCCTGTGTACTACACGGGCACGACCAGCGGGAGCTTGAATAACGTCGCGAACTTCGCCACCACCGTAGCCGGCACGTCGCCCGCCCCGATCGCGACGGTCGAAAGTACTGACGTCTTCTTCGGCACGACAACGGCGACGTCCACGGCGCTCAGCAGCGCAGCGGTTGTGACCGCCATGAACGCCAACAGCCTGACGTTCGGCACCGGCACGTCGGCAACCAGCGCGGTCACCATCGGCGGCCCTGGGACGCTTACCCTGTACGCCGACAAGAACACCTATGCCGCCGGCACAGGCATTGTCGTGCAGAGCGGTTCGGCCGCGGTCACGATCAACGCCCCGCTCGCCTTGGCGCAAAGCCAGAGCTGGACGACCAACTCAGCGGCGCCCCTAACCGTTAATGGCAATGTCGCGCTAGGTACGTCAAACCTGAGCTTGGCTGGCACGGGCACGCATTTCATCACTGGCGTCGTCAGCGGCGGCGGCAGTTTGACCGTCGCCGGCACGGCAACGCTCAGCGGTGCCAACACCTACACGGGAACGACCACCGTGAAGGCCGGCAGCCTGAAACTGGCAACGGCCGCTCAAAGCCCGGTCCTGACAGGGGCGGGCGGTGCCGACATTCAAGGCGGCAAGCTGCTCCTGGATTACACGGGCGGCAGCAGCCCGATCGCCTCGATCAAGAGCCTGCTCAACGGTGAGTACGCGGCGAACAGCGGCAACTTCACTGCCGGGCAGATTCGGTCCACGACAGCCGCCGCTGCGGGCAAGACCATCGGTTACGGGGATAACGGGACCAACACCGTCACGCTCATGTACACCCTGGCCGGCGATGCCAACCTGAACGGCACGGTCGATTTCAACGACTTCCTGGTCCTTCAGAACAACTTCAACGCCCCCGGAACGCGGTTCGACCAGGGCAATTTCAATTACGACGGCGTGACCGACTTCAATGACTTCCTGATGCTGCAGAACAACTTCGGCCAGAGCATCACGGGTCAAGCCGTGTCGTTCACTAAGGCACAGGTCGCGGCGATCACCGCGTTTGCTAGTGAAAACGTTCCGGAGCCGACGTTGATGACAGCCGCCGGACTGGGGATGGCGGCGGTACTTCGTCGCTCGCGCCGTACGCCGGGTCAGTTCGGCATGTAGATGCGATCGGCGGGACCGCCCCGCCGCTGACCCTGCTCGATTGCGGGTACTCCGTGTTCGTGCGACCGATCCATGTCGATTTTGCGGTAGCCGAGAGTTTCAAAATGGGCAGGTGGCAACGGTCATGCATGGCTATGACAGGTTGCATCGGTCGAACTTCAATGAGTGCGACCAAATCGGCCCTAGCCGCCTTAGATTAAGCTTGTAAGCGTCATTTTATTATGTGATAAGATTTAGTAACAACCAAACCACTTCTCTGGAGAGGGAATTTGCCATGTTGAGTTCAGTTCGTCTCGCCTCTGCGTCCGTTACGATCCTTCTGGCCTCGACGACATCGAGTTTCGCCGTAACGGCACCGTCGCCAGTCGCTCTCTCCGGCGCTATTGCGCCTGGCGGTAGCGGCGGAACCTACGTCGCTTTCACTAACCCAGTCCTGAACGCTAACGGGCAGGTGGCGTTCCAAGCCAGCCTAACCGGCGGAACATCCACGGGCGGCGTTTTCACGGGCCTATCTGGGTTACTTCAAGCAGTCGCTCTTCAAAACACTGCGGCCCCCAACGGTGAACTCTACGGCACCTTGTACACGTCGGCGACGACCGTCACCGTAAACCTCAACAACAGCGGCCAACTGGCGTTCATCAGCCCTTTGACCGGTGGCACGCCGACCAGCGGCATCTTCACTGGGACGTCGGCCGGCACGCTTCAGTTGGTGGCGTTGCAAAGCAACGCGGCACCGGCGGGCGGCAACTACCTGGCTTTTGCGGCCACGGGCATTAACGCTGCGTCGTCGCCGGTGATCAATCCCAACGGGCAGGTCGCGTTTTCGTCAACGCTCACCGGGGGAAGCCCCAGTCCCGGTGCCGGCATCTTCGTCGGCACGCCGGGCACACTTCAAACGGTTGCACTGCTTGGTGGAGCAACCCCCGCCGGCGGTGTCTACACAACGGCGCTCACCGCGCCAGTCCTCAACAACAACGGCCAAGTCGCTTTCGTCAGTCTCCTGGGCACCAGCAGTCCGCAAGTTCTGTTCGCCGGCGCACCCGGCTCTCTACAGTCTGTCATGGTTCAGGCGACGACTGCCCCAGGCACAGGCGGGCAGCTTTACGGGACCCCGAATTCCATCTCCTATAACGATGCTGGAAAGATCAGCTACACCTCCAGCCTGACGGGCGGAGCGTCAACATCCGGTGTCTTTGCCGGCACGCCGGGCAACATCCAACCCGTTGTGCTGAACAACACCGTTGCTGCCGGTGGCAGCGGCGGCACCTACACCTCGATCAGCAATGCAACCGTCAACAAGCTCGGGCAAGTCGGGTTCACCAGCACATTGACCGGCGGCACGGCGGCTTCGGGTCTATTTCAAACAACCCTCGGCGGTACCGTGAGGGCAGTCGCCCTGGCGGGTGATGTTGATCCCGACGGCTCCGGTGCCACCATCGCCAGCTTTTCCAGCGGCGAAGTGCAGAACGGCGTCGGGATGGTCACCTTCATTGCCAATCTTACGGGTGCGGGCGTCACCTCTGGTACGAACAGCGTGGCACTCCTCGCCGGTCTGCCCGGTTTTTTGGTGCAGATCGTACGCCAAGGGGACATCATCGACGTGAATGCCGACCCTTTGATCACCGACTCGCGCACGGTGTCCGTCATCGGCCTTCTTATTAACGCCGGCGGCCAGGACGGCAAAGGTGTTAATTTCAATGACAGCGCCGTGATCGCCTACCGTCTGGGTTTCACGGACGGTTCGGCCGGCATCTTCACGTCGGTCGTCCCCGAGCCGGCCACTCTGTCTCTGTTAGCCCTTGGCGGCATGAGCCTGCTGCGTCGGCGGACCACCGCGAAATAAGTCGACCCGCCGGCATGCCTGACCGGCAATCGCGACAACGACAGTAATTATCAACACGGCCGCATCGGCGGCGTTCTCACCGGCATGGTGGCGAACGTCGCCGATGCGATCTTTGCGTGGTACTCCGCGTTACTCCGAACGATGGCGGGCGCTTCTCGTTCGACCGCCGGTACACGCAACTTCGGTTCCACCACGCCGTTCCTCCGTCTGCTGATGACTCTCGCACTGCCCCGCTATTATTTGACCCTTGCGAATAGGCATAATTCCCACCCTCATCTGAGTGGGCAAAATCCGTCGCCGACATGAAATTGTCTTCATATCTTGCCGATATGAACCTTACAGACCGCACGAGTGTTGCCCTCGTTACAGAGGACAAAGCTGGGTAGCGGTCGGCGGGTCGGGCTTGGACGCATCACGGGCGTCCGAGAACTCGCAGAGGCGGAAGCATGATTCGTCATTTCCATCAGGTCCTCATTCGGACGTCGTTTCGTAACCCTCTCCGCTGCGCCATTCGGCCGGCACGCCTGACGTCCGAGCACGTCTCGCCCGCCACATTTCTAACGTCATCGATCTGAGTTTTCCCAAGCGCCCGCCAGCCGGCTATGGCGTTCCTGACGGAGTTATATCATGCGCTTACATCACGCAATTCTGTCCGCTGCCGCGATCGTTGCGGCGTCTCTCAGCGCCACGGCATACGCCCAAACGGCCGCCACCCGACCCGCCGCCGCAGAACCAGCGACCGACACTGCCATGCCATCGCTGGAAGGTGCTGCGACAGGTTCGGCGGACCTCACCAAGCTCTCTCTTGAAGATCTGATGAACGTCGAAGTGACAAGCGTTTCGCGCAAGAAGCAGAGCATTTTCGCCGCGCCCGCTGCCGTCTCCGTAATCACGCAAGATGATATTCGCCGCAGCGGGTTCAGCACGATTCCGGACATGCTGCGGATGGCGCCGGGCGTGGATGTCGGGCGGATTAACAGCTACTCATGGGCCGTCGGTGTGCGCGGGCTCAATAGCCAGTTCAACGGCAACCTACTGGTGCTCCAGGATGGGCGTTCGCTCTACAACACGCTGTTTGGTGGCGTGTTCTGGGACACCGTGGACTACGTGACGCCCGATATCGAACGCATCGAAGTCATTCGCGGCCCTGGCGCGACCCTGTGGGGAGCGAACGCCGTCAACGGCGTCATCAACATCACCACCAAAGACGCCAAGGACACGCAAGGCTGGCTCATCGATACGCGTGCCAGCAACGACGACAGCACTCTCTCTGCCCGCTACGGCGGGAAACTCGACGCCGATACCTACTACCGCGCGTACCTCAAGACGAAATACAACAACGAGCTGGATGACAGCAACGGCGACAACATCGGCGACGACTGGTACGGCCTGCGCGGCGGCTTCCGCGTGGATCGCCATCTCAACAATGACACACTCACCTTTGAAGGTGAAGCGAACAACAACCGGATCCGCTCGCCCTACAACTATCCGTCGGCGGCCCCGCCTTTTGTCGATCTGGAGACGGTCGATCGGAATGACACGACCGCTCATTTTCTGGCTCGGCTGAATCACCGTGTGGATGATGATTCGGACTGGACGCTGCAGGTGTATTACGACTTCC
>JAQGHK010000011.1 GCA_028288875.1 Phycisphaerales bacterium
TGTCGGCACAAGACGAACACCCCGACCGTGATCGCGACTAAGGCGTCCCACAGCAGTCGCGTGTTCCAAATCCATCGAGCCACTTTCAGTTTCCTCGTTAGTTGGGCGGTTGCCAGTGCAAGGAACACGTTGCCGGCGAAGCTGAAACCAAACGCCACGACGATCGACATCACCAGGTCGGCGCGAATCGAATCTTCATGTGGCAGCGCGGGAAGTATCGATTGGACGTATTCGACAGCGCCGGCAGCAGCCAAGCCGACTGCGAAGTGTGCTAGCCACCAAGTCGCAAGGGCGATCCGAACCGGCCAGCGGCGCGACGCCATCACGACAGCGTGAGTCGGATCAGATCGACCGGGAATATAGCGGTGAGACCAGATCGGCTTTAACAGACCGATATCGAGTGCAATAATTCCCAGCCAGGACAGGATGACCAGAATAATCGGCCAAGGCTCGTTTCGTGAACGTGACGCATCAACAATCGAAATCCCGACCATCAGCATGAGGCACGAAAAGATCAGCGACACAATGTGCGCAAACACAAGCCCGGCCATCAATTCGGCATCGCGAGCACCGGTCGTCCATCCGCGACCAACTGGGCGGACGTCGTGCTCAGCCATGACGTGTATCACTTCGCCAGCATCACGCGTTCCACAAATCCTGTATCCACTTCGCCTTTGCGGAAGTTTTCATTGTCCATGATCTGCAATTGCAGCGGGATCGTGGTGCGGATGGGGTCGACGTGGAATTCGTTCAGGGCCCGCTTCATCGTGGTGATGGCTTCTTCGCGGGTGGCGCGGTGGACGAGCAGTTTGCCGATCATGCTGTCGTAGTTCGGTGGGATTTTGTAGCCGGCATACACGTGGCTGTCCCAGCGCACGCCCAGGCCGCCGGGGACGCGGAGTTCGCCGATGGTGCCGGGGCTGGGGGCGAAGTTGCGGGCCGGGTCTTCGGCGTTGATGCGGCACTCGATGGCGTGGCCGTTCTGCTTCACGTCCTTCTGGGTGAAGCTCAGCTTCTCGCCGGCGGCGACGCGGATCTGCTCGCGGATCAGATCGATGCCGGTGACCAGTTCGGTCACCGGATGTTCGACCTGGATACGGGCGTTCACTTCCAGCAGGTAGAAATTCGTGTTCTCGTCGACGATGTATTCGACCGTGCCGGCGTTGTAATAGCCGGCGGCTTTGACCAGGCGAACGGCGCTGGCGCACAGTTCCTCACGCGTCTTCTGATTGAGGATCGGCGACGGGGATTCTTCGACCAGCTTCTGATGGCGGCGCTGCATGGTGCAGTCGCGCTCCCATAGGTGGACGGCATTGCCGTGCTGATCAGCGATGACCTGCACTTCCACGTGCCGGCCGTACTGGATGTATTTTTCGATGAAGACGGTGCTGTTCTTGAACGCCTTTTCGGCTTCAAGGCGCGCCTGATTGAGGCCGGCCCGCAGGCTGGCTTCATTGTGGGCGATGCGCATGCCGCGCCCGCCGCCGCCGGCCGCGGCTTTGACGATGACGGGGTAGCCGATTTCAGCGCAGAGTTTGACGGCTTTTTCTTCGTCGTCGACTTCGCCTTCACTGCCGGGAACGGTGGGGACCTTGGCTTTACGGGCCAGGCGCTTGCAGGCGACCTTGTCGCCAATGGCCGCCATCGCGGCGACGGGCGGGCCGATGAATTCGATCTTGCAGCTTCGGCAGACCTCGGCGAAGTGCGCGTTCTCCGCCAGGAAGCCGTAGCCGGGGTGAATGGCTTCGACGTCGCAGATTTCGGCCGCGCTGATGAGGCGCGGAATGTTCAGGTACGAATCGGCGGCGGGACCTTCGCCGATGCAGATCGCCTGGTCGGCCAGCTTCAGGTAGGCGGCATCCTTGTCGGCGGTGCTGTAAACGCACACCGTCTGGATGCCCATTTCCTTGCACGCACGAAGGACGCGAAGGGCGATTTCACCGCGATTGGCGATCAGGATCTTGGAAAACATGAGCTTTAAGCGGTCGGGTGAAAGAAGCTGAAATGGTGGGCCGCGTGAATCAGTGTGAACTTGCGATACACGTCGATGGGCAGCGGGCCGAACACTGGATTTTCAAGAACCGCAATCTTGCAGGCGGCGAGGCTGCGCAGGCCGGCGATGCAATCATCGATGGCCGAATCGGCCACGTCGGCCGGTGGGACCATCTCGGGCCGGGCCGGCAGCGTCTTGTCCGGCCAGCCGTTGGCGTTGACGTTGTCGATGAACGCCCGCATCGGCTTCTGTCGGTCGGTCAGGGTGTCGGTCGTCGCGGGCACCTTCGGCTGGCTCAGCGGCCAGCCGCAATGGAAGGCGGCTTGGGCCAGCGTCCAGTCGCCCTCGGCGGCGTAGCTTTTGCGGAGGTGTTCGATGTCCGCGATGGCGGCCGCCTCATCGGCGTAATTGAGCTTGCGACCGCTCATGGCTTCACCAGGAACAGCACCTGGCCGAACTCCACAGGCTTGCCGTCTTCGGCCAGCACCTTGGTAATCGTGCCTTTGACTTCGGCTTTGATGTTATTGAAGACCTTCATGGCCTCAATGACACACACATCGGTGTCATCGCCGACCACGCTGCCGACGCTGACGAACGCCTTGGCGTCCGGCGAGGGCTTGGCATAGAAGGTGCCGACCATCGGGCTCTTAATGGCGATGGTGCCGGCGTCCTCCGCCGGGGCCGTGAGGGCCGGGGCGGGGGTGGCGGCGGTGGTCGCGGCCGGCGCCTGGGCGGCGGGGGTCGGGGCATAGTTGCCGTAATGCACCTGCTGGGCGGGTGCCTGGACGGCCCCGCGACGCAGGACGACGCGCTTATCGCCATCCCGCAGGTCTACGGTGTTTAAGTCATTGGCCGACATCAGCTTAACGAGCTGCTGCAGGAGATCGACATTCATCGGCCCGGTGGCGGATGACGGCTTGGCCGATTTGGGGGAAACGGCCGGCGGTTTCGTTGGTTTTTTCTTTGCCACGGGTGGCCCTCGTTCGAATTTGGTCGCCTGACCCGCCACACAGAAGCGGTCAGTCGAGTCACGCACCTTAGTCTAACGCTCCAGCACGGTCAAAAAGACGCAAACTACCGAAACCGGCAGACCACGTCGTACAGCTTCCCGTTCAGCCGCTTGGCCACCATGTGATCCTTGATCATCGCCAG
>JAQGHK010000075.1 GCA_028288875.1 Phycisphaerales bacterium
TTGGTGCTGGTGACGTCCTGCTTGGTGGTGGTGCCGGCCCGGGCGGTGTAGCCGCCGGCGAACCACACATCGGTGCCGACGACCGTGACGGCCGCGTGCGTGGTGCCGATCGGCATGTTGCCGATGATGGCCCAAGTGCCGGTCTTCGGGTCGTAGCGCTGCACTTTGGTCGACGGCTGCCAGCCGTCGCCGCCGTTGCTCTTGTCGCCGTAACCGCTGAACACATAGAGCTTATCGCCCACAACGGCCGACTCCGGCTCTGTGGTGGGGACGAGTTCTTTCTTGCCGGTGGTCCAACTGATTTTGCTGGTGGTGACGACCGAGCCGGACGGATCCGAGCTGCCGCCACTGACCGATTGAATGGCCAGGTAGCTGAGCTTGTCGGCCCCGTATTCGCCGACGGAAGTGATCGTCAGCTTGCCGTCGGTGACGTTTACGGTGACGGCGCCTTCGAGGAACATTTTGCTCTTGCGGGTCACGCCGGCGATGGCGGTATCGCCTTCGACATCGAGCGCCATGCGGCTGCCGGGGGCGGCCGGGTCGCCGGCGACGACGTACACCTGGTACTCGCCGTTAGGCACTTCGATGTTCCAGTTGTCGCCCTTGGTGAGGCCGATGAACGTGTCGTTCTTTTGAATCTTGGTGACGTTGCGCTCGACGGTGTCGGCGGTTTTGTCGTGATCCCAGCCGTAGCTCAGGCCGCCGCGGCGGACGGCATATTCGCCGCCGTAATCCGCCAGCAGGCCGGGGGCACGCTGGGAAGTCAGGGGCGCAAAATTGATAGAAGCGGCAAAGTCGCTGGCCATCAGACGACGGTTCTCAAGGGCTTCAAAAGCTCGCATACGTCTCTCCGAATTCGTCAAAAAACAGGCGGTAATTCAATATACAACACCCGCCAACCCGACGCGACGGAAATCGACGTCCGGAAATCCCTGACATAGACGTCGGCGAAAAGCATTAGCTAACCAGAGAACTTGTCCGGCCGTGCAAAGTCGGTTTGACGTCCAATAACGACGATCCGGCGGCGCATGGCCTGCGCTCCCGCGGCCGGGGTGTGACAAAACGCTCGATAAATTCAAGACTTAGATCGTCTCGCTCAGAATCGGCCTGGCCTTGTGCCAGTCGGTGGCGGCCTCGTACATGCGGGCGATTCGCAGCAACTTTTCTTCTGCAAACGCCGGGGCAAGTAACTGCAAACCGATCGGCAGCGGTTTTTCGCCGATGGTGAAACCACACGGCAAACTGATGCCGGGAATGCCGGCGATGTTGCACGTCACCGTGAATACGTCGCACAGGTACATGCTGAGCGGGTCGGCATTCTTCTCGCCGATTTTGAACGCCGGCGTCGGCGACGTTGGTGTGAGAATCACATCGCAGCTTTCGAAGGCCTTGTCGTAATCGGCCTTGATGAGGGCGCGAACTTTCTGAGCCTGCACGTAGTAGGCATCGTAATAGCCGCTCGCCAGGGCGTACGTGCCGATCATGATGCGGCGTTTCACTTCGTCGCCGAATCCTTCGGCCCGGCTCTTGGAGAACAGCTCGATGATGTCTTTGCACTGCTCGGCCGTGCGATGGCCGAAGTGCACGCCGTCGTACCGGGCCAGGTTGCTGCTGGCCTCGCAGGGGGCGATGACGTAATACGCGGCGATGCCGTAATGGCTGTTCGGCAGCGTGACATCGACAACGGTCGCGCCCATCGATTTGTACGTCGCAACGGCCGCTTCAAACGCAGCCTTCACTTGTGGGTCCAGCCCGGCCAGGTCGGCGAATTCCTTCACCACGCCGACGCGCAAACCCTTCACAGGTTCTTCGACGGTCGCCAGATAATCCGGCACGTCCAGCGGCACCGACGTGCTGTCTTTCGGGTCATGGCCGCTGATGACGTTGAGCAAAAGGGCCGCGTCCGGCACGGTCCAGGTGAACGGGCCGATCTGATCGAGGCTGCTGGCAAACGCGACCAGACCGTACCGGCTGACGCGGCCATACGTCGGCTTCAGGCCGACGAGATTGCACAGCGCCGCCGGCTGGCGAATCGATCCGCCAGTATCCGAACCCAGGCTCGCCACGCACAAACCGGCCGCCAGGGCCGTGGCCGATCCGCCGCTGCTACCGCCGGGCACGCGGCTGGTATCCCACGGATTGCGGCTCGGGCCGAAGGCGGAATTCTCCGTCGAGCTGCCCATGGCGAACTCATCGAGGTTCGTTTTCCCGATGAAAACGGCCCCGGCCGCCTCGAGCTTTTTCACCACCGTCGCGTCATACGGCGCGCGGAAGTCCGCCAGCATTTTGCTGCTGCAGGTGGTCTTGCCGACGCTGGTGCAGAGGTTGTCCTTGAGCGCGATCGGCACGCCGGCCAGGGGGCCCGTGATTTCGCCGTCATCTACTCTTTTTGCAGTAGCCAGCGCCCGCTCGGCCAGCACTTCGTTGTAGGCATTGAGCGTGGGATTCAGCGCCTGCGTGCGGGTGAGCATGCGGCGAGTCAGTTCCAGCGCAGAAACAGCCTTGGAGGCCACCGCGTCGCGGGCGTCGATCAGCGTATCGGGATCAGTCATTCGGCCTGTGATTGTTGGGCGGAAGCAGAAAATATCAACCCGCACCGGCCCCGCCGGGCGATTATCCGGCCGAATCTTCGTCCGCGCCCATCACGGCGGGCACTTTGAAGAACGGGCCATCTGTCGCCGGGGCGTTTTGCAGCACCTGCGCCACCGGCAGGGCGGGAGTAGGCTCGTCGTCACGGAGGACGTTGGTCAGTTTGATCGCATGGGCCAGCGGTTCCACGCCGGCCACGTCGGCCTGGCGGAGCTGTTCGACGTAGCCCAGGATCGAGCCGAGCTGGCCGGTAAACACTTCCAATTGCTCTGGCGGCAACGCCAGCCGGGCCAGTTTGGCGACATGGCGGACCTGATCGAGGGTAAGCGGCTCGGACATGCCCCCATTTTACCCGGACGCCCCGAAAACGTCGACCAATCGGTGCGATTAGGAGCCGCCATTTCCCCCGTTTAGCCGGAGAGCCCGCTCGCTGTTCTCGGGCACCTACTTGAATACTGCAATACCATCGAAACCCACCATTCGGTGAGCGAAGCTTCAATCCACAAGTTATCCACAACTCGGCCAAAAATAAGCAGTTAAGGGCGAAAGATTTATCTTGACGTGACCGAACTAATACCTAACATAGGTGAAGTTGAATGAACGTTAAACCGCTCGCCGAAACCTCTCGCCGAACCTCTCTCGGAGTTGACGCATGCAGCAGGTGTTTGAACTCGACACGTTAAAATCCCGACCCCGCGACACGCTTCCCAGCCTGCGCAAGTCGCGGGCGTGGGATCACCTGAAGGAGGCGGACCGCACCATCCTGGAAATGGTCGAAAAGGGCCTGAGCCACCGCCTGATCGGGCAGGCGATCGGCCTGAACGCTGGCACGGTCTCCCGGCGGATTTCGCTGATCAAAGCGCGGCTCCAGTCGCCGCTGGCCCGCTGCGCGCTCGACCCGCTGACCCCGCTCTCGGCCGACATCCGCCAGTCGGCCGTCCTGCACGCGGTGACCGGCATGAGTCTGCGCGAGGTCGCCCGCCATCGCCGGCTATCGATCATCGCCGTGACGGACCACGTGCGATTCGCGCAAGGCGTCGCCCGCGCCACGATGACCCGGCGCGGTGCGCTCGTGTGAACGGACGATCGCACCCGCACGCCGGTGAAACCCGCACACGTGTCGTCGCGGTCGAAACTGCAAAATGCCTCGCGTAGCCGCGAGCTTGCTCGCGGGTTGGTCGTGGAGGGAACGCGTGGGGCACGCCATCCGGTTCACGACGCGCGATCTGCGATGCAGAACGCGATGCGTTCAAAAGTTCGGAGAACGCGTTGCGTTCAAAACGCGCGAGCAAGCTCGCGGCTACGCGACCACTGCTTCTAATCCATGCAGGGATAAATCACGCCCCACAACCCTTCATACAGTTTCTCTCAACTCCCAACTCCTCACCTCCACCGAAAGGCCCGCCATGCACGCCGCTGAAGTCATTCGTCGTTTATTCGCGCTCCCGGAACGCACTGAACCGCTCGCCCCCGTGCCCGCCGCCGCGGTGGAGGCGGCCTGGCCGTTGCCGGGCGAGATCACGCTCATCACCGGCGGCAGCGGCGGGGGGAAGTCGCGCCTGCTGGCCGCCCTGCACCAGCGCGGCGGCCCCGCCGTGCGCTGGATCGAGCCGCACACGATCGAGCTCGGCGATGCCTGCGTCGTCGACCTCCTCTGCGATGAACTCGACGGCCCGACGCCCGTGCCAACTCAAGCCCCAATCCCCGCCGGGCCGCCCGCCGACATCCATGAAGTGTCGGCGATCGATGCGGCCAGCCGCGTTTCAGGCCACGACCCGACCCGTAATCGCATTCGCGAATTCGACGGCGATCGATGCAGTCCCTGCCCCGCTGAACTGAACAATCGCGTAAATCGGTACGGCAAATCAACGGCAGGGCCGGCCGGCGAACAAGCCCACGTTCCCGCCATTAAGCACGGGGTCGCACCCGCTGACAGGAACGCCCCGGAGGATCCCGCCGATTCGCGCATCGAGGCCGCGCTGGAACTGCTCAGCCGCGTCGGCCTAGCCGAGGCGTGGACGTATCTGCAGAAGCCGTCCGAACTCTCCGACGGCCAGCGCTGGCGACTGCGGCTGGCGATGGCCGTCGCCAGCGGCCTGCGACGCCCGGCGGGGGCATCGACGCCGCCATGGCAAGGCTCACCGTCTTACGCGTCAGCGCCGCGCATCGATTCGACTGTGACTACAATTATCGCCATCGATGAATTCGCCGCGTTGCTCGACCGCGTGACAGCCCGCGTCGTCGCCCGTGCCTTGCGCCGCCTGATCGATCGGCCCGGCCGCCCGCCGATGGCCGCCATCGTCGTCACCAGCCATGATGATTTGCGCTTGGCGCTCTCGCCCGATCGACGCGTGCTGGCGGATTTCGGCGCGTACCAAGCGGGGGATGGCGAGGTGCCGGGCAATGGCGTCGTGAAATACCGGAAGCGCCCCCGGTAACTGGGAGCACGGTCCAATCGTGGCAAAACCGGCACCAA
>JAQGHK010000100.1 GCA_028288875.1 Phycisphaerales bacterium
GCCGACGATCTCACGCCGGCGGCGATTCAGCACGCACTTTTCAATCGCCGCACGTGGGCTACGACCGGCGAGCGCGTCGTCGGCCTGCTGAAGTGCGGCGGCGCCGTGCAGGGTGATGTGATCGCCGATCGATCCAAGCCGTTCACCTATCGCCTGCTCGGCACGGCGGGCTGGGAATGGATCGCCGCCTATACCGATCGCGGCCTGCTGTGGGAGCGAAATCTGCATGCCGAGGCGGGCTATTCGAACTCACGCATCCGTGTGCGATGGGGCGGGGCGCGTGTTTACGATCGATACCGATGGGCTCGCTGGAAGGGGACCATCCAGAACGCCGGTGCGGCCAAAATCCTTTCGACGTTCGGCTTGGAGCATCTCGAGGAAGTGATCGTTCCGGATGGCAGCGGCGTGCGGATCAAATCCGAAACTTACGGCGACGCGGATGGTGTCGTGCTCGACATCGGCGATCTCGCCTCGCTCGATCTCTCGCTCGATTTCACGATCGAAGGCTTCGATAAAACCGGTAGCCCGCTGAACCCCGCACCGCACAAACCCTGCCCGCGCGCGCAGTGGCGAGTGCGCGGCGATGAACTGGCCAAGACCGGTACGCTGCGTCGCGATTTGCCGGGATGCGAGTTGTTCATCGCGATCGAGCGCGTGACGGAGGCGGCGCTGCCGATCGACGTCAACGGTGAGTTCGCGTTGCCCGCCGAGCACGGCTGCGTTTACATCACCGGCCGGCAGGTCGATGACGAAAAGGTCTGGACGAGCCCGATCTTTATCGACGGTTAATTGTCCGACAGTTGTTGCGTGACTGGCTGAGTCGTCGGTGCATGCGACGGCGGCAGGTCCGGCGTCCAGCCGCCGCCGACGGCGCGGACCAGCAGCACGATC
Organism: Phycisphaerales bacterium; assembly: GCA_028288875.1. GTDB lineage: Bacteria > Planctomycetota > Phycisphaerae > Tepidisphaerales > Tepidisphaeraceae > RYN-431. The sequence continues at coordinate 892 of JAQGHK010000100.1, forward strand.
GACGCCATGCGGCTGTTCAGGATCTGGGCGGCCGTCAGTTCGTTCTGCAGCAGGGTGCGGTCGGCATCCAGCACCTGTAGCGGCGTGATAATGCCTTGGCGCTGTTGAATCTCCGCCAATCGCACATATTCCCGCGCGTCGGCGACGGCCCGCTCCTGCGCGTCGGCCTGGCGGGCTTGCAGGTCGATATTCGTCAGGGCATCTTCGACATCGCGGAACGCACCCAGCAGCGTGTGGCGATAAGTGGCCAACTGTTCGACGTACTGAGCCTTCGCCAATTTTAGATTCGGCCCGAGCGAAGCATCGAAGATCGGAATGCTTGCGGCGGGGCCAATGGAGAAGAAGCGATTGGCGAAGTCGACGGCACCCTTCACCGACGAACTGCGATAACCTGCCGACGCGCCGAGCGACAGGGTTGGCAGGAACTGCGAAATGGCTTCGCCGACCTGTGCGTTCGTCGCGACGAGCGTGCTTTCCGCTTCTGCCACGTCCGGCCGCTGCCGCAGCAGGTCGGCTGGTACGCCGGCAGGCACTTCGGGTAGTGACGGTGTCAGCGGGCGAACTTGGAGGGACAGTTCGCTGGGCGGGATGCCGAGCAGGATGGCGATGGCATGCTCGCTGACGCGCCGCTGCCGCTGAATATCGAAGCGCGTGGCTTCCGTGCTGTCGAGCAGCGTGCGAACCTGGATCAGATCCAGCGGCGCGGCGAAGCCGGCCTTGCTCTGGGTTGTGAGGAAATCCACTTGCCGCCGATAGGTGGCGATGTTGCGCGCGGCGATCTCATCCTGCGCATCGAGCGACCGCAGGTTGAAATAGTTCGTCGCGACGTCCGACGTCAGCGTGAGGCGGATAAAGCCGAAGTCGGCGATGGACGCCATGGTCCGGGCCTTGGCGGCTTCAAATTGCCGGCGGACGCGGCCCCAGAGATCGACTTCGTAAGAAAGATCGAACGGCACGGAGACGCTGTTGGAATACCGCGTGCCTCCGCCGCTGCCGGTCGTCGTTCCGCCCGTTACTCCGCCGCCGGTGACGGCGGCCGCGCTGCTCGAGCCGCGGGCAGAGCGCGTTACGGTGGGACCGAGGCTGACGGTCGGGAAAAAGTCCGCCCGGGCAATGCCCGCCGTGGCACGAGCCTGTTCGACGCGGGCCATGGCGGCCTGCAGGTTGTAGTTGCTGGCGAGGGCTTTTTCTTCGAGTTCGCTTAGCGTCGGATCGCCGAACAGCAGCCACCAGTCCTGGCGCACCGGTTGCGTGGCCGGCTGAGTGGACGCGCTGCTGGCGTAGGTTGTCGCGACGGGCATCGCCGGTCGTTTGTAATCGGGCCCGACGGTGCAGGATGCGAGCGGCAGCAGCGAAGCAATGGCGAGAGCGCGAACGATTTTCATGTGGTAGCCGCCTTTGCGGGCGGCGAATGTGTTTGGGTGCGGCCGAAGACGGACTTTGTCCAGAGCCGCAGGCGATCGAGATAGAGGTAAATCACCGGCGTCGTGTAGAGCGTGAGCGCCTGACTGACGATCAGCCCCCCGACAATCGCGACGCCGAGCGGGCGGCGGAGTTCCGCGCCGACGCCGGTGCCCAGCGCCAGTGGCAGTCCGCCGAGCAGGGCGGCCATCGTGGTCATCATGATCGGGCGGAAACGCAGCAGGCAGGCCTCAAAAATCGCATCGCGCGGCGACATGTTTTTGGATCGCTCCAGGCTCAGGGCAAAGTCGATCATCATGATGGCATTCTTCTTCACGATGCCCACCAGCAGAATGATGCCGATGGTCGCGATCAAATCCAATTCCATCCCGAACATCAGCAGCGCGAGCAACGCCCCAAGCCCGGCCGAGGGAAGCGTGGAAAGAATCGTGATTGGGTGAATCAAGCTTTCATACAAAACGCCGAGCACGATATACACGGAGACAATGGCCGCCGCGATCAGCAGCGGCTGGGTCGACTGGCTGTCTTGAAACGCCTTGGCGGTGCCGGCGAAGGTGCCGATGATGGAGGCGGGTACGCCAATCTCAGTGGAGGTGGCTTGGATGGCGGCCGTCGCTTCGCTGAGGCTCACCTTCGGATCGAGTGCGAACGAGATTGTGATCGCGGGGAACAAGCCTTGATGATTCACGGCCAACGGTGCGTTGGAGGGTCCGTAAGTGGCGACGGAACTCAGCGGCACGGGTGCGCCGCCGTTGGTCGGCCGAACGTAGACGCCATCGAGCGCCGTCGGATCGGCGGCGAATTGCGGCGGCGTTTCCATGACCACTTTGTATTGGTTGAGCTTGCGATACATCGTCGACACTTGGCGCTGGCCGAAGGCGTCGTAGAGCGCGGCGTCGATGGTTACCGGATCAAGGCCCATGCGTTTGGCGGTCGCACGGTCGTAATGAAGATCCGCCTGCAGGCCGCCGGTCTGCTGATCGCTGTTGACGTCCAACAGGCCGGGCAGCGTCTTCATCTTGGTCGTCATCTTCGGGGCCCAGACTAGAAGATCTTCCAGATTGTCAGCCTGCAGCGTGTATTGATACTGCGCGTTGCTGCTGCGGCCGCCGAGCTTTAAATCCTGGATCGGATTGAAAAACACCTGCGCGCCGGGGATGTGAGCCGTCGATTTCCGCAGGCGATCGATCACTTCGTCCACGCTCATTTTCCGCTCGGCGAGTGGCTTGAGGGCGATGAACATACCGCCGCCGTTGGTCTGGCCGCCGCCAGTGAACGCACTGAAGGCCGCCACGGCCGGGTCTTTCTGGACGACGTCGACGTACTTCCGCAGTAGCGGCTTCATCGCCTGCGACGACGTATCCTGGTCCGCCTGGATCCACCCGCGCATGCGGCCGGTGTCCTGCTGCGGGAACAGACCGGTTGGCACGATGGTGTAGAGATAAATCGTCAGGGCGATCGTCGCGATCGTGACGAACAGCGTGATGATCGGCACACGAAGCACGCCGGCAAGCGACCATTTATAAAACCCGGCGATCGCATTGAAAACGCTTTCGCTCGCCCGGTAGAAGATGTTGTGATGCTCGGCTGGCTTGCGCTTCAGTAGCACGGCGCACATCATCGGCGTGGTCGTCAGCGAGATAACCAGCGATACGCCAATGGCCACCGACAAGGTGACGGCAAACTCCCGAAACAGCCGGCCGATGTAGCCGCCCATGAGCAGGATCGGAATGAATACGGCCACCAGCGAGACGCTGATCGACAGCACGGTAAAGCCAATCTCAGACGCGCCACGTAAGGCCGCCTTCATCGGCGACATGCCTTCCTCGCGGTGGCGGCTGATGTTTTCGACCACCACAATCGCGTCATCGACGACAAAACCCGTGGCGATGGTGAGGGCCATCAGCGACAGGTTGTCGAGGCTGTACCCGCACAGGTACATCACGCCGAACGTGCCGATGAGCGAAACGGGCACGGCCACGCTGGGGATCAGCGTGCTGCGCCAATCCCGCAGGAACAGGAAGACCACGCCGATCACCAGCAGGACGGAGATACAGAGCGTCCGCTGGGTATCGTTCACGCTTGCGCGAATGGTCGTCGTGCGATCGACGATCACCTGCAGCGTCATGGCCTTGGGGATCGAAGCCTGCAACTGCGGCAGCAAGGCCAGGATGGCGTCGGTCGTTGCGATGATGTTCGCGTTCGGCTGGCGGAAGATCGCCATCGATGTGCTGAGCTTGTTGTTAGCCAGTCCCAGGACGCGAGTGTCTTGGATGGAATCGATGACGTTGGCGACATCGCTCAGCCGCACCGCCGAGCCGTTGCGATAAGCGACGACCAGCGGGCGATATTCTGCCGCTTTGAGCAATTGGTCGGTGCTGCTGATCGACCAGCTGTAGCGTTCGCCGCTGATGGTGCCCTTGGGGCGGTTGGCGTTGGCGTTTTCCAGCGCGGTGCGGACGTCGGACAGGCCAAGGCCCAAAGAGGTCAGCGCCGTGGGGTTCACTTCCACACGCACGGCCGGTAGCGAACTGCCCCAGATATCCACGCGGCCGACGCCGTCGATCTGCGAAATCTTCTGCGCGAGAATGGTCGAGGCCGCATCATACGTTTCGGATGGCGCGTAGAGATCGCTGGTGATCGCCATCACCAGGATTGGCGAATCGGATGGATTGACCTTGCGATAGTTCGGCTGGCTGGGCAGATTCGTTGGAAGCTGCCCAGTGGATGCGTTGATTGCGGCCTGCACATCGCGGGCGGCGGCGTTGATGTCACGCGAAAGATCAAACTGCAGCGTGATGTCAGTGCTGCCGAGCTGGCTGCTGCTGGTCATCTCCGTGATGCCGGCGATGCGTCCGAACTGCCGCTCCAGCGGCGTGGCGACGGCGCTGGCCATCGTTTCGGGGCTGGCGCCGGGCAGCCTCGCGTTCACGTTGATCGTCGGCAGATCGACGGCCGGCAGCGGGGAGACGGGCAACAGGAAATAGGCCAGCATGCCCGACAGCGCGACCGCGATCGTCAGCAGTGTCGTGCCGACCGGGCGGACGATGAAGGGCGACGACAGGCTCACGTGGCCGCCTCGATCTTCTGACCGGCGGTGGCCGTGGTGTGGCGCGACGTGCGGCCTTTCAGTCGCTCGGCCACGCGATCGAAGAACAGATAAATCACCGGCGTCGTGTACAGCGTCAGCACCTGGCTGAAGATCAATCCGCCGACAATGGCGATGCCCAGCGGCCGGCGCAGTTCACTGCCGACGCCGGTGCCCATCGCCAGCGGCACACCGCCGAGCAGGGCGGCCATCGTGGTCATGAGAATGGGCCGGAAGCGCAGCAGGCAGGCCTGGAAGACCGCATCGCGCGGCGACATACCCTGATTGCGCTGCGCCTCGAGCGCGAAGTCGATCATCATGATCGCGTTCTTCTTCACGATGCCGATCAGCAGGATGACGCCGATGAGGGCAATCACGCTGAAATCGGTCCCGCAGAGCATCAACGCGAGCAACGCACCGACGCCGGCCGATGGGAGTGTCGATAAAATCGTGATCGGGTGAATGAAGCTTTCGTACAGCACGCCGAGCACGATGTAGACGGTGATGAGCGCGGCCAAGATCAGCATTGGCTCATTCGCAAGCGACGTGCGGAAGGCCTGCGCGGTGCCCTGGAACTGCGCGTTTATCGAGGCAGGCATACCCAACGCGTTCTTGGCTTTTTCAACGGTGCTGATCGCCTCGCCGAGCGAGACTCTTGGGGCGAGGTTGAAGCTGATGGTGACGACGGGGAACTGGCCTTGATGATTGATCGCCAGCGGGGCAGTGGTCGTCTCCAGCCGGGCGACGCTGCCGAGCGGGATGTGCTCTCCGGCCGTGGTGGTCAGGTAAATGTCGTTGAGGTTCTTCGGCGATTGTTGGAAATGGTCTTCGACTTCCAGCACCACGTGGTACTGGTTCAACTGCGTGAACATCGTGCTGATCTGGCGCTGGCCGAAAGCGTTATAGAGGGCATCGTCAATCTGGCGCGGCGTGACGCCGAGGCGGCCGGCGGTGTCACGGTCGATCACCACTTGGACGTGCGGGCCAGCCGTCTGCTGGTCACTGGCAACATCGGTGAGTTCATCCGTTTTCTTCAGCGCGTCGACCAGCTTCGGCACCCACTCCGTCAGATCTGCCTCATCGGCCGATTCCATCGTGTATTGGAATTGCGTACGGCTGACGCGGTCTTCCACTGTCAGGTCCTGCACCGGCTGCATGTAAAGCGTGATCCCCTGCACGCTGGCCAGCTTGGTTTGTAGCCGGCGGATGACGGTGAGCGCGTCTTCCTTCCGCTCTTTCAGCGGCTTCAGATTGATCTGCATGCGGCCGCTGTTGAGCGTGAGATTCGTGCCGTCGACGCCGATGAATGAGGAGAATGTTCCGACGGCCGGATCTTTGCCGACGATCTCGCCGAGCGCTTCCTGCCGGGCCTTCATGGCGTCGAACGAAACGTCCTGCGGTGCCTCGCTGATGCCGAGAATCACGCCGGTGTCCTGCACGGGGAAGAAGCCCTTGGGCACCATCACAAACAACAGCACCGTGAGCGCCAGCGTGGCGACGGCGACCAGCAGGGTGAGTGGCTGGTGACGCAGTACGACCGTCAGCGTCCGCTCGTAAAAATGAATGAGGGCTTCCCAGCCGCGCTCGGTCACGCGGTAGAACCAGCCTTGCTGGGCGTGCGGTTTGTGCCGCAGCATCAGCGCACACATCATCGGCGTGAGCGTGAGCGAGACGACGGCCGAGACGACGATCGTCACGCTTAGCGTGACGGCAAATTCCCGAAAAAGCCGGCCGACGATATCGCCCATGAACAGCAGCGGAATCAGCGCGGCGATCAGCGACACGCTCAACGACACGATCGTAAACCCGATTTCGCCGCTGCCTTTGAGCGCGGCCTGAAGCGGCGATTCACCTTCTTCGATGTAGCGGATGATGTTTTCGATCATCACGATCGCATCATCCACCACGAAGCCCGTGCTGATGGTGAGGGCCATCAGCGAAAGGTTGTTCAAGCTGTAGCCGAGCAGGTACATGACGGCGAACGTGCCCACGATCGACAGCGGGACGGCCACGCTGGGAATGATCGTGGCGCTCACGTTGCGCAGGAACAGGAAGATCACCATCACCACCAGGCCGATGGTGAGGATGAGTTCGAACTGCACGTCGTCCACGCTGGCGCGGATGGTGGTGGTGCGATCGGTGAGCACGTCGATCTTCATCGCCGGCGGCATGGATTCGCGCAGGCTCGGCAGGCGGGCGAGCACGCTATCGACGACGGCGATGGTGTTCGCGCCTGGCTGCCGCTGCACGTTGACGATGACGGCCGGCTTGCCGTTGGCCCAGGCGGCTTGGCGCACGTTTTCGGCGTCGTCTTCCACGGTGGCCACGTCGCTGAGGCGGACGGCGGCGTTGTTGCGGTAGGCGATGACGACCTGGCGGTAGGCGTCGCTGGTGAGCAACTGATCGTTCGCGCCGATGGTGATGGCCTGCGTGGGGCCGTCGAAGTTGCCTTTGGCGCCGTTGCTGTTGCTGTCGCCGACGGCGGTGCGGAGGTCCTCCATCGTCAGGCCGAGGCCGGCGAGCTTGGTGGGATTCACCCGCACCCGCACGGCCGGCTTCTGGCCGCCGCTGATGCTGACGAGGCCGACGCCGGGGAGCTGGCTGATTTTTTGCGCCAGCCGTGTGTCGGCCAAGTCCTGCACGCGCGTGAGCGGCAGGCTATCGCTGGTGAGGGCGATGGTCAGCACTGGCGTGTCAGCCGGGTTAGTTTTGCTGAAGACAGGCGGGTTGGGCAGATCAGTTGGGAGCAGATTAGTCGCGGCGTTGATGGCGGCCTGCACGTCTTGCTGGGCGACGTCGATGCTCAGTTCTAACGAGAACTGCAGCGTGATCATCGAGCAGCCATCGCTGCTGGTGCTGGTCATCTGCGTCAGCCCGGGCAATTGGCCGAACTGCCGCTCCAGCGGCGCGGTCACGCTGCTGGCCATTACCTCTGGCCCCGCGCCGGGGTAGAACGTGAGCACCTGCATCGTCGGATAATCGACCTGCGGCAAAGCGCTGACGGGAAGTTGCTTGTAGGCGACGAGGCCGACGAGCAGAAGGGCGACCATCAAAAGTGTGGTCGCAACGGGGCGGAGAATGAACGGCCGAGATGGACTCAAACTATTACTGCCTACCGGAACTACGGCGTGGGCGTTGAATCAGATGCTGCCGGCTTGGTGGAAGGCCGCGTTGCCGCGCCGTGCGGTTTGACCGCCATGCCAGGTGCAAGCTTATCCAGGCCATCCACGACGACCTGTTCGCCATCGGCCAAGCCGGATTCAATGACCGTTTTTTGCCCCTCGGCCGGACCGACGGTGACGGGCCGCATCTCGACCGTGTCGTCGGATTTGACCACATAAACGTACATCGTGTCCGGGCTGCTCTGCAGCGCGCCGGTCGGCACGAGAGTGACGCCTTTCAGCGTCTTGATCAGCAGCCGCACGTTCACGAACTGATTCGGAAACAGCATGCCCTCGGCGTTATCAAAGATGGCTTTGATGCGGACGGTGGCGGTGGTGGCATCGATCTGGTTGTCGATGGCTTCGAGTTTGCCGGAGGCCAGCTTACGCGTTCGTGAAGCATCAAAAATATTGGCCGTCAGTTTGTCCGGACCGCGCATGGCATCGATGACGGCGGGCAGATTCACTTCCGGCAGATTAAACACCACGGCGATCGGCTGAAGCTGCGTGATGACAGCCAACCCGGTCGCGTCGCTCGAATGGATGACATTGCCGACATCGACCGCCCGCAGGCCGATTTTGCCGTCCAGCGGCGACGTGATCTTGCAGTAGTCCAGCTGCAACTGCGCGCTGGCGATGGCGGCCTGATCCACTTTGATCGCGCCCTTCGCCTCGGCAAGGGCGGCCTGAGCAGTGTCGATCTGTTGCTGGCTGACGGTTTCCTTCGCGGCGGTATAGCGATCCACGTCGGCCTGCGCGTTCTGCTGCATCGCTTCATCGCGGGCCAGTGTTCCTTGCGCCTGCTGAAGTGCGGCCTGGTACTGGCGCGGGTCGATCTCGATCAGGAGATCGCCTTTTTTCACCGTCTGCCCTTCGGCGTAGTGAATGCTTATGACCTCGCCGTCGACGCGAGATTTGATCGTCACCGTGTTGAGGGCCGTGGCACTGCCAAGAGCATCCAGGTAGACGGCGAAATCGCCGCGCGACACTTTGCCGGTGACCACCGGCGGGGCCTTAGGGCCGTCGTGCTTGTCTTTTTTCGCGCCATCGCCGCAGCCGCCGAGGATCGTCAGCGTGAGGAGAGTCCAAATTCCGGTGAAAGCAGCCGCGGACCGACAGGGCATAAGACCTGCAGTTGTCCCAGATGCACGCGGCCGGCACAAGCGATGGCGGTAGCGGTTATGTGCTTTTTGTCTGTCGTGAAACCGCCTCGCGGACCGTGGCCGCAAGCTCTCGCAACTCGTAGCGGCCTTTCTCGACGATGCTCTGCACTTGGCCCCTCAGAAGCTCGCGATCGCCCGGCGAAAGATCGCGGGCCGTGACCACGATCAGCGGAATCGCCGACCACGCGGGATTCTCTCGCAAACGTTCGACGACGGCGAAGCCGTCCATCGTCGGCAAAAGCAGGTCCAGCACGATAAGCGTCGGGATGGCCTGCTCGATGGCGTTGATCGCCGCCTGGCCGTCGGCAGCTTCGACGACACGCCAGCCGGATTTTTCCAACGCGCGGCGTTCCAGCTCCAGCAATGCCGCGTCGTCCTCCACGACCAGCACATAGCCCGCGTCCCCCTCGGCCGGCTTCACCCGTCCGTCGAGGCGGCGCAGCACATGGACGAGGCGATCAAAATCGACGGGCTTGGGCACATAATCGGTCGCGCCAAGGGTGTAGCCCATCTGCTTATCGTCCGTGAGCGTGACGAGCACGACGGGGATATCGCGGAGCTGCGCGTCGGCGCGTAAGTCGGCCAGGACGCTCCAGCCGTCTTTGCGCGGCATGAGGACGTCCAGCGTAATCACGTCGGGCTGCAACTGCCGCGCAGCGGCCAAGCCCTCTTCGCCGCCGGCGGCCACGGTGACATGGAAGCCTTCCTTGGTGAGCGTGCGGCGCATCAGGTCCTGCGCGGCAGGGTCGTCGTCGATGACAAGCACGCGCGGCTGCGAGCTGTTGGCCTGAGGCGAAGGAACGGGCAGGGGCTTGAGCGGTGCGTCGTCTGCCGGCTGAACGACGGTACGCGGGACGCGAATTTCGAACGTCGATCCTTTGCCCAGCTCGCTGGTCACCATCACGTCGCCGCCCATCATGCGGCTGAAGCGTTTGGTGATCGCCAGGCCCAGGCCGGTGCCGCCGTACTTGCGGGTGGTGCTGGGGTCGGCCTGGCTGAAGGCTTCGAACAGTTTGCCGAGCTGCTGCTCGGTCATGCCGATGCCGGTGTCGGTGACTTTGAAAACGATGTTGTCGGCTTCGGCGGTGGCGCTGAGGGTGATCGTGCCGTTTTCTGTGAACTTGCAGGCGTTGCTGAGCAGGTTGAACAGCATCTGCCGGACTTTGGTCAGATCAGCGTGCATGGTGCCGATGTCATCGGCGTCCTCGACGTTCAGCGTGTTCTTGTTTTTCGTCGCCAGCGTGCCGATCGTGGTCGCTACCTCGGTGACGGCGGTTTTGACGGCGAAGTTTTCCAGATACAGGTCCATCTTGCCGGCCTCGATCTTCGATAGATCGAGCACGTCGTTGATCAGTTCCAAAAGATGCCGGCCGGCGGTGTTGATCTTTTTCAGATCGGGAATGAACGAATCCTGGGCTAAGTCCTCAGCCTCTTCCTGCAGCATTTCGCTGTAGCCGATGATGGCGTTGAGCGGCGTGCGCAGCTCGTGGCTCATGCTGGCGAGGAACTGGCTCTTGGCCTGGTTGGCTTCTTCGGCGGCGGCTTTTTGCCGACGCTCGGTGACGTCGCGCAGATTGATGACGATGCCGCCAACGGCCGGCTCATTGAGCTGGTTATGACCGACGGCTTCGATGAACGCGCCGGCGCGCGTGCCGGCGGCGGGGCCCAGGGTGTATTCGGTCCGCCGGCTCGCACCGGCCGTGGAGACGACTTCGTCGCGCACTTCACAGAGCCGGTCATGATCGGCCGGATCAATGAATTCAATCAGCCGCCGGCCGACGACGGTGGAGGCGGGTACGCCGAGCACACTTTGCACGGCCGGGCTGGCGTAGCGGATGACGTGGTCGGCTCCGGTGACGACGATCGCGTCGCTGGCATTTTCGATCAGCGCACGGAATCGCGCTTCGCGCTCCTGCATCGTGTGCTGCGCGTCGCGCAGGCCCGCCTCTCGATCGCGGACGGCCTGGCTCATGCGGGTGAACATGCTGGCGAGCGTGCCGAGTTCGTCGCCGCGCCGGCCGGTGGATTCGATGCGACGGCCGTCGTCGGTTTCGCCGAACGTCGCCGCGCCGCCTTGGCCGATCACTTCCGTCGCGCCGGCGAGGTGATGCAGCGGCTTGAGAACGGTGAACTGAAGCAGGCAATTGATCAGCAGCAAAATCACGGCGAAGACGACGACGAACAGTCCGACAACCAGCTGCGCGTGCCGCCGGCCTTCGGCGACCACCTGCTCGGCCGGCACATAGACGATCTGCGCGGCGATCACCTGATTCAGCTTCCAGCCGAAGCCGTTGTCGCCGCCGTACTGGCGAATCATGGCGGCGGGGGCCATGTCGGGCGTGGTGTGACATTCCAGGCAGCTCTGCTGCTTCACGCGGATCGGAGCGGCGGTGAAGAACATCCGCTGTCCATTCACGACGCGGAAATCGCTGATGCGCTTGGCCTCTTTGTCGGCTTCGAATTTATCGACCAGCGACGCCTCGAACGCGTCGGCCTTATCACGCAAGTTCGTGGGATTGGGGGCGGCTTCCTTGTAATAAAACTGATCGAAGCCTTCCTTGCCGCGGAATTGCTCGAAGACTTCTCGGGCCGAAAAGCCGGGCACGGTTTCGGCGATGAAGGTGTCGGTCGCCTTCTGCACGTCTTTTAAATGCGGGCCGACATTTTTCGTGGTGTAGTCGCGGACGCTGTTCATCGCCTTGAGCAGAATGTCGGCATTGCCGGCCACCTGTTGGGCGCTGCGCTCCTGCATCATGTGCTGCAGCGCGACATAGCTGACGGCCGCGCCGATCAGGAAGACCGCGAGCAGGATCAGATTGAATTTGGTGCCGAGCGAAAAGCGAGAGAACATTCGGTATCACCTGTATGGTCGGCGGATTTTTACGGCTGCTTTTCCAGCAGCGCCTGAATTTTGCCGACGAGTCGTTCAATTTCGACCGGCTTGCTGTCGTAATCATCGCACCCGGCGGCGATGGCCTTTTCGCGATCGCCGGCCATCGCGTGGGCGGTGAGGGCGATGACGGGAATCTTCTGCGTGGCCAGCGATGCTTTGATGCGCTGTGTGGCTTCCCAGCCGTCGATCAGCGGCAGGCTCATGTCCATCAGGATCAGATCGGGCATCTCGCTGGCGGCGCGGTCGACGCCTTCTACGCCGTCGACGGCGATACTGACTTCATACCCGCGCCGACTGAGGCGGCGCGTCAACATGTCGCGATTGGTTTCATTGTCTTCGACTAAGAGAATTCGCGGCATCACGCCTCCCTTTCGCAAGCGCATTCCAAGGCCAACACCGTGACGTCATCCAGCACCTCTTCGCCGGAACGGAATGCAGTGACGGCCGCCATCAGGCCGTCGAGGTGAGTTTGCAGGTCGTTTCGTGTGCCGCCGGATAATGCTTCGGCCAGTCGATCGGTGCCGAAATGCCGGGCGGCGGCGTCCATGGTTTCGGTGACGCCGTCGGAATAGACGAACACGCGGTCGCCGGGGGCGAGGTCGATGGTGTGCGTGTCGAACGCCGCATCAGGCACCCAGCCGACGGCGAAGTCTTCGGCCTTCAGTGGCGTCACCTCGCCGGACCGGGTCACGCGCACGGCCGGCGGGTGGCCAGCGGAGACGTAAGTCAGGCGGCGGTGTTCGCAGTCGAAGACACCGTAAAAGATCGTGAAGTATTGGCCACTGCGATAGTCGATCGGGAAGCGCCGATTGAGTTCGCCGACCACGTCCGCCGGCGGGCGATGAGCGGGCTGGCCGGCGTCGTGACCGTGCTCCACCAGGCTGGCCGAGCCGCTCACGGGCTGCAATACACGACTCAGCGTGACCGAAAGAAGTGCGGCGGGCACGCCGTGGCCGCTGACATCCAGCAGGTACAGGCCGATGTGGCCATTCGGCAGGACGAAGGCATTGAAGATGTCGCCGCCGAGTTCGTCGCATGGATCGAACCGCCACGCAAAGTGTGCCCCGTGGGTCGCGCTGCCGACGTGCAGAGGCGTCTTGGCCGGTAGCAGCGATCGCTGCACCTGCGCCGCGCTATCCAGACTATGCCGCATGCGGGCGTTGGCTTTTTCCAGTTGCGCGTTGTGCCGCCGAACGTCCGACTCCAGCGCAAGAATGCGATCGACCGCCCGCTTGTGCGCCAGTTGCGTTTCCACGCGGGCCAGCACCACGGGGAAATCCAGCGGCTTGGTCACGTAGTCATTCGCGCCCAGGCCGAGGGCTTTGACGATGTCTTCGCGATCATGCCGGGCAGTGGCGATGATGACGGGCAGTCGCGTGGCCGGGTACGTTTCGCGGAGTTGTTTGAGGACGTCGAAGCCGTTCATGCCAGGCA
>JAQGHK010000115.1 GCA_028288875.1 Phycisphaerales bacterium
GCCCGAATCAGATCAAGCACCTGCTGGGCGGTGGTCGGATCGAGCGCGCCGGTCGGCTCATCCGCCAGCACCAGTTGCGGCCGATTCGCCAACGCCCGCGCCACGGCCACGCGCTGCTGCTGCCCTACCGACAACTTCGACGGCAAGTAATCCAGCCGCTCGCCGAGACCAACTTCCGTCAGCAGATGTTTCGCCCAGTTCCGGTCCGCCTTTCGGCCCGTGAACGTCAGCCCCAGCAGCACGTTTTCCATCGCCGTAAAGCCCGGCAGCAGGTGGTGCGTCTGAAAGATGTAACCGATGTGCTCGCCGCGGAAGGCGTCGCGTTTGGCCTCGCTGAGGGCGGCTAGATCGGTTGCCCCGCCGGGCAGTGTGAACGTCACCCGCCCGCCGTCCGGCCGAACGATCCCGGCGATGGAGTGCAGCAGCGTCGTCTTCCCCGTCCCGCTCCCGCCCAACAGCGCCACCTGCTCGCCGTCGGCCAGTTGAAACTGGGGGACGTCCAGAACGGTCGTCGTCGATCCGTCCGGCGCGACGTAATGCTTGGCGAGGTTTTCGATGTGCAGCGACATATTGTTGTTGGAGAGACGCGGCAGACTTTAGATATCCAACATCTTTTTTGCAAGCTGATTGCATTTAACCCGATCCTAACCCGCCGCCCTCGACCGATTGAGGCGGAATTGCATTCTCCGCCCCATCGGCCTAGGTTCGTCCGCATGTCCCTTGCCGATGATTTACGCTTTGCCGTTGACCTGGCCCGTGGTGCGGGTGCGATTGTTCGTCGGCATTACCGGCAGGTCGATCGCCTGACCAAAACGCACGCCATGACCAGCAATGAGGCCGTCACGGAAGGTGATCGCGCCTCGCAGCGGCACATCATTGCGGCGTTGCGCGATCGCTTCCCCGGCGACGGGCTGATCGGCGAAGAATCGGAAACCGGTGACAGCATCACCTTCGAATGCAAAAACCCGCTCGGCCGCAATTGGGTCATCGATCCGATCGATGGCACGAACAACTTCGTCAGCGGCGTCGGCGTCTTCGGCGTCTGCATCGGCCTGCTCGACGGCGGGCACCCGGTCCTCGGCGTCGTCTATGACGTCACGCGCGATCTCGTTTACTGCGCCGCCAAGGGCGAAGGCGCGTGGGTCGGCAGCGAAAAGGCCAAGGCACTCACCACGCCGCTGGATGACAGCAGCATTCTCATGCTCTCGAGCAACCTGATCGACAAAGACGGCAAGTGTCCGGCGTACGCGGCCCGCTGGATCGCGCAGACGAACTGGAAGATCCGCATCTTCGGATCGGCCGCGATTGAAGCGGTGATGGTCGGGGCCGGCGTCGCGCACGGTGCGGTCACCGTCAACGGGAAACTCTGGGACTGCGTCGCCCCCGCGGCCATCGTCCTCGAAGCCGGCGGCACGCTGACGGACCTGACGGGGAAACAGATCTTTCCGTTCGACCTGCGCGGCTACACCGGCGCGAAGGTGCCGTATCTGTCGGCAGGAGTGGCCGCCCACGCGGAAGTACTGAGCGAGATCAATCGATAGGTTGAAGCCAGGGCGCTCCCGCAAGGCGATTGCGCAAGCGAGGTCGCTTGCGCAATCGCCTCGCGAAGTCCCGTTGATTCGATAAGAGAAAGGTCAGCGTCTGAGCGCCTGGCGCTCTGCGCTTTTCCTACCCCGCTGAAAACTGCGTTCTACGACTTCAGAAAGCCCAGCTCTTTCAGCACCGCATCCAGCACGCCATTGATGAACGCCGGCGAGCCTTCGGTGCTGTACTGCTTGGCCAGCTCAATCGCTTCATCCACGACGACTTTCGGCGGCGTGTCTTTGCCGGTCAGTTCCCAGAGGGCCAACCGAAGCAGATTGCGATCGACGCTCGGCTGGCGGCGCGGGGGCCATTGGGGGGCGAGGCGTTCGAGCCATTCGTCGGCTTGCTTGCGGTATTCCCACGCCTTGTGGGCCGCATCGATGGCGGCCATGCGGATGGTGGCGTCCTTGGGCTCGGCGTCCATGGCCATCTGCAGCGCGGCCGGTTCGTCGGCCTCACCGTTGGCGTCCCAGGTGAACAGCACCTGCAGGGCGATTTCTCGAATTTGACGCGGTCGGGCCATGGGCGGGAGAGTATACGACGAGTGGCCCCCGAACGCGACGCGTCCGGGAAAGCCGCCGAATCCAATCACGGCTTCGATTTCCGTTAGATTCCCGCGCCGTCGCTCACTTCGTCTTCCCCGCTGGCTAACTTGCGGGTCTGCGTTTCGAGGCTGGCGATGAAGCGATACAGGACCGCCCGGCTGGCTTCGCCGTCCGGGGTGTTGCGGAGGGCGTCTTCGGCAATGAAGACGGCGGCGGCCATCACGTCGGCCAAGGCTTGGCCGTAGCCGGCGTCGTAGGCCGCGCGGCGCTGGGCGCCGACGACCAGATCGAAGCTTTCTTTGGAAACCATTTCGTTGCGTTGGATTTTTGAATCGGACATTTTCGGGCACCTGCTGGATTACGCGCGTTCGTGACGGAGAACGGCGAGCATGCTCGCCGGCTACACGTGGGGGACATCGCGGTTCAACAGCGGTGGGCGTTCATGTCGT
>JAQGHK010000142.1 GCA_028288875.1 Phycisphaerales bacterium
GACAACCCCAAGCGCGGTGGGCTCCGGCACAACGAAGTTGCCGACGACCCACTGCACCGATGCCGACATCACCCGCCCATCGCGCGCCGGACTGAATACGTTCGCGGCGGTGTTGATCAGGTACATCGACGAGGCATTTTGAAGGTTGCCCGTCTGAAGGAGCACGGGATACATGCCGTTGGTGTAAGCGGTCTGAAAAAGCTCGACGTAATCGATGCCGTGGGTTACGCCGTAACGCGCCTGGGCGTCAGGCGTGCGCTTAATGTAGCCGTCGGGTACGCGACTGTTCAGGTTCCCGATCGACTGGCCAAGGCCGTAGCTTTCGAGCCCAATGGGCGAGACGGTGTCCACGGCCGCATAACTCGGAAGACCCGCCGAGGCGCCTTCAGTCCGGTAGAGACTCAATCCGGCGACACGAGGTGCGAAAATCGTGTCATCCTCAGGGTCGAAACGAGCTTGCGGCGCGTTATTGACCGCGCTCGTGATCGGCCCACCTGTGATCGTAAATGAGAATGCCGCCAACCCTGCATTGTCGCCGCGACTGGTGAATGCATAGACCGCGTACTTACCTTGCGTGAGTGTGCCGGTGCCGTTATCGAAAGGCGACAGCACGAACGTGACGGTCGCCGCCTGCGCAGCGGAAACCAAACTCATTGCCGCGATCAACAGCGTTTTGAACAAGGCTCACCCTCCAGCCATCGAATTGCTGCGTGTGAGTGTAATCGAACCGATTGGCAAAAAACCAGCGCGAACTGCGACTCAAGGCGGAATCCCAAGGAGGCGTGGTCTTCGCCGTGCTACTTGACGAAAGTAAACCCGTAATTGACCTCGCTGCGTGCCGGATCGAGGCAGCAGGCAAAGTCCAGGCCGCCGTCCACACTGTTAGGCTTGACGATGAACGCGCCCTGCACCGTCGATTTCCAGCCGAACAGCTGAAGCGGCGGACCGGCGTTCATTTCTTCTGGCGAGATCAGCTTCGTATTGGTGCGATCGCGAAACCACACGATCTGATCCCCGGCCGCTCTTCGTTCAAGGGCCGGCGATTGCAGAAGCGTCGCTTCCAACGCGGCGTAGTCGGCTGGCGGCAGCCGATAGCGAAGCGCAAGGCTGGCGCCGCCCTGAGCGTAGCCGGCTTGGTACCAGAACGTGATGTCTTTGGCGTTGGCCGGGAGGGCCGCCGGCAGCAGGCTTTGCAACGCAGGGCAAGACGCGAAAATGCCTTGTGTTTTCAAATCGGCGATCACTTGCGGATACCGCGTGACGTCAGTGATTTCCGCTGTGGCCCGGTGAAATTCGATCGCAAACCAAACAATTGACGCGACCGGCACTATCGCAACGAGCAGCGCCGTGATGGTGATTCGGCGGGGCAGATGGCCTGATCGCGATGCCACAAGTCCCCCGGGCCAGCGTTAGGTGGCGACTTCGGCGTAAATCTTCATCAGTGCGTCCACACGCGTGCCCCATTGGAACTGATCGACGGCGCGCTGCCGGGCCTTTTCGCTCATTTCGCGGCGGAGCGTGGGGGATTCGGCGAGCTTGCGCATGCCGGCGGTGAGGCCGGCGATGAAGCTTTCCCGCGTGTCGGGCTGGATGAGCATGCCGGCGCCTTCGGCTTCAGTGCCGACGTAGTCGGCGGGGCCGCCCCAGTCGGCGGCGATCACGGGCAGACCGACGGCCATCGCTTCCATCACGACGGCGCCGCCGGGCTCGCGCAGGCTGGGGAAGACCATCGCATCGGACATCGCCATCAGGGCGGCCGATTCTTTGTATTTCATCCAGCCGGCGAAGTTCACGTTCGCGCCGATGCCCAGCTTGGCGGTGATGGCTTCCAGCTTCGGCCGTTGATCGCCTTCACCGATGATGTCGAGGCGGGCGTTGAATTCCTTGGCGATCGGCGCGAAGGCTTCCAGCAGAATGTCGATCATCTTGAAATCGACCAGCCGGCCCAGGAAACAGAACCGCGGCGCGGCGTTCGGATCGCGAGCGGGGGCGACGGCCCATGTGCTCAGGTCCACCGCGTTGGCGACGAGGCGGACTACTTTGCCCTGCACGCCCTTAGGCAGGGCCCGGGCGGTGCGTTCGTTGCTGACGAGCAGGATTTTTGCGTGCAGCTTGCCGGGGATCAGCTTGTTGGCCATCGCGCTCAGGCCGCGGCCGAAGGCGACGCTCAGGCGGACCGTCGCGCTTTCCATGTGCTTAAACGCGGCCGGGTAATTGATGTCGCCGTTGAGCGGGCCGATGACGACCGGCACGCCGACGTTATCAATGGCGGTGGGCTGCTTCGGCGAAATCGGGATCGGCTGGTGGACGACGTCGATCGCCTTCTGCGGCACGAGCAGCTTCATGATGTGCTTCTGCCAGCGCTGGGTCATCAGCTGGCTAAGCGCGCCGGTGGTGCTGATGCGGAACTGCTCCGGCATCGGTTTGCCGATTTTCCAGAGCAGCTTGTGCTTCCAGGTGTCGGGGGCGAAAGTGACGCGATCGATGTCCGGGCCGAGCAGCTCGGTGAGTTCTTTCCGGCAGCGTTCGTGCACGCACAGCCAGACCTCGATGCCGCGGGCGCGCATGGTTCGGAAATAGTGGTACGGCCGTGCACTTTCGCCGCCCATCTTGAGCGAAGCGTTGTCACAGACGATCATGACGTGAGGTTGCTTGGTGCTTTCGGTCGGCATCGCGTCTTTCGGTTATCGGCAATAAGGCCGGCGGATCTTACATCTGTTTGCATAGAAGCGGTTTGGGAGCAGCATGGCTGAGTTAAAAAAATGTGCGGTTCACACGATCACCACCAAGGCCTGGACCTTGGCCGAGTGCTGCGAGCGCTACGCGACCGCGGGCTTCGGTGGAATCTGCGTGTGGCGAAATGCCATCGAGCCCATCGGCGTTGAGGCGGCCGCGAAGATCGTCCGCGCCAGCGGATTGGCCGTGCCAAGCCTGGTGCGTGGCGGATTTTTTGTCGCGACCGATAAAGGCAAGCGTGCCGCGGCTGCGGAAGAGAATCGCAAGTGCATCGACGAGGCCGCCGCGATCGGGGCCGAGCAGGTGGTGCTGGTTGTCGGCGCTGAACCGGGCGTTCCGCTGCCCGAGGCCCGCCGCCATGTCGCCGACGGCCTGGCCAAGCTGCTGCCGTACGCCGAGAAGAACAAAGTGAAGCTGGCCATCGAGCCGCTGCACCCCATGTACGCCGGCGACCGCAGTTGCGTGAACCGCATGGCCGAGGCGCGCAAGCTGTGCGAGGAACTGAAAAATCCATGGCTCGGCATCGCGTGCGACGTCTACCACGTCTGGTGGGACCCAGACCTGAAGCAGGAAATCGCCCTCGCCGGCCAGCAGGGCACGCTGTTCGGCTTCCACGTCTGCGACTGGCGCGTGAACACCCGCGACCTGCTGAATGACCGCGGGCTGATGGGCGAAGGGTGCATCGATATCGCCACCATCCGAGATTGGGTGGAGACCGCTGGGTTTAACGGGCTGAACGAAGTCGAGATTTTCTCCACCGAACTGTGGGCCACGGATCAGACGGAATATCTCCAGCGCATCGCAACAGCCTGCCGGCAGCATGTCTAAGTTCGCGGCGAAGGCTTTCGTCTTATCCCCTCTCCCGGTACCCCGGGGGAGGGTTAGGGAGGGGGTCTTCAAAGTCGTGGCGGGTTGCAGACCCCCTCCCTAGCCCTCCCCGTGAATACACGGGAGAGGGGACCAGAGTGGGCGATCTCTGTCCATTCACGCAGACCGCGAATACGCCACCAATTCGCCGATCGCCGCTTCCAGTTGATCGACATTCACCGGCTTAGTCAGGTGGGCGTGGAAGCCCGCGTCCAGGCTGCGGCGGACGTCGTCTTCCATGCCGTAGCCGCTCATGGCGATGCCTTTGAGATGGTGCTCGGTGCTGAGGTGCCGCATGAGTTCAACGCCGGTACCGTCGGGCAGGCCGATGTCGCTAATGACGACGTCAAACGCGCGGGTGCCCGCCAGCCGCCGGGCGGCGGTTATGCTGCCAGCGTGAGACACTTCGTGGTTGAGATTCTGCAGCAGGCGCGTCATCACTTCCGACGTATCAGGATGATCTTCCACCAGCAGCACCTTCAGCGGCTCAGTCTGCGGCCCCTTGGGCTGCCACGCCGCGTCGCTCGGCGTGTGAGACGAGAGGCTGGCCAGCGACAGCGTGAAGCACGCGCCACGGCCGGAGCCTTCGCTGGTTGCCACGAGCTGCCCGCCGTGCGCCTCGGCCAAGGCTTTTGAGATCGCCAGACCCAAGCCGATGCCGCCGAAGCGCCGGGTGACATTGCTGCCGCCTTGCTCGAAGGCATTGAATACGCGCGGCAGCGTCTCTGGCGCGATGCCGATGCCCGTGTCCATCACGTCCACCTTCAGCACGCCCTTAGGCCCGTCGCTGAGGTTGATCGTCACTTGGCCGCTGGTGGGGGTGAATTTGATCGCGTTTTTCAGGAGGTTCCACAAGATCTGCTGTAGCCGGGCCGGATCGGCGTGCACCATGCGCGTGCCGGCGGGGACGATGGAGCGGACGCGGATCTGCTTGGCCTGCGCGTCGGCCTCGCAGATGCGTTCGACATCGCGCAGCAGCACCGCCAGGTCCACCGGCGAACGGCTGAGCGACAGCTTGCCCTGGCGGATGCGGGTGATGTCCAGCAGATCATCAATCAGCCGGGCTTCGAGCTCGACATTGCGGCGGATCATGGTGGCATCAGCGCGGCGCTCGGCGCTCAGGTCCGGATCACTTTCCAGCATCATCGCCATACCCAGAACCGGCGTGAGCGGCGTGCGCAGTTCATGGCTGAGGACGGCTAGGAACTGGTCCTTGGCGGCGTTGGCGTCGTCGGCCTCCTGCTTGGCGATGCGTAGGGAAGCCATCGCGCGGTCGCGGCTGAGGTTCAGCCAGCTCAGCAGGGCGGCGATGCCGACGAACGTGCTCGCCTGCACGATGTCGCGCAGGCTGCCCGTGAAGAACGAGGGCATGAGGAAGAAATCGATCGCCACGACGGCGAAGACCGACGCCAGCAGCCCCGGCCCGAACCCGCCGCGCCACGCGCTGACCATGACGGCCGCGTAGAACAGCGCGAACGGATTACGGCTGAACACGCCCCAGAGCAGCAGAGTCACACCGACGGCAACAGCGATGGAGGCTACCGCGATGCCGTAGTCGATCGCGCGCCGCGCCATGACGGATTGCCCCCTTGCAGGCGGCGCAGCGGCCGCCGCTGGAATCTGCGGGTCGGTGGCCGGAGCGGCCGGCGTCGTGACGGACGTCGGGCGGGCGTAGGGATTGGATTGCGTTAAAACCACCAGAGTTCTCCCAATAACGTCTTGAGGGATGCGTGTGCGGTATTCGCAGACGGCGCGGGCTCGAGTTCCAGCTCCGGCGACTTCGCTTTGACCCATTCAACACTGCCGTCATTGAATGCGCGATGCTGGCCGATGAGTTCGGACGGATCGTTGTATCGGATGGCCGACCCGCCGCGGGTGGCGCGGCGGGTGTGCGTGTACTGCCACGGCCGATCCGGGACGCTGGTCTGCGAGACATTGTCCGACCAGAGCACGGCGCGCTTGGTCGACCGCGCCTCGGGAGCGCGGCCGGGCTTGAGCTCGATCGCCGGTTCCAGCACCGGCACCAGGCCGCCGATGAGCGGCAGGTTCGGCAATTGAATCGGCAGCGGAATGGGCAATATCAGCGGCGGCAATATCGACGTCGGCGAAGTCGGCGACGGGGTCGAGGCGACGGCCTTCACGGATACTTCCGGCACCCGGCCCAGGTAGGCATAGCCGGTGTAATACGTCTGCGTGAACGGTGCGGGTGACGTAAACGGCCCGCGGTCCTCGGTCGTCATTTCCACGAACGGACACTGCACGAACGGCGGCAGCCCGCTGACCGGCGTCGTCGGCTGAATCTCCGGAAAACGCAGGTACGCGCGCAGCTCATTGAGCAGTTCCGCACTGATCTGCTGTGGCGCGGGCCGGAACGTCGCCGGGCCGGTTACGCCGACGGTGAGGTGCTGCATCGGCGGCGGATAAACATGGTTGGTCGTCTGATACATCGTGGCGGCGACGCTGAGATCCCGCAGTCGTACCGAGCAGACGACCTTCATCGCCATCCCCCGCGCCATGAACAACGCGGGCAGCAGGATGCCGATCAACAGCGCGATAATGCCGATGACCACGAGCAATTCGATGATGGTGAACGCGCTACGACGCATGGGAACAGCGGCCGCCCTAAACAACAGGCACTAAACGCGGGCCGGCGATCGAAAAACCGGGATCGAAATGAGGAAGCGGGGGATTGCTCGGAAACAGCACGAGAACTCCTTTTCTCATTCCAACTCAGCCAGGCCAAATTCCCCGATCCGTGGGGAAATGGCTTATTCAGCAGCAGCGGCGACGGCTTGAATTGGCCCGCAGCCGTTGGTCCGTCAAAATAAGCCATCGGCCACTGCGGACGCAATGCATTTTTAATTAAACTTAATGTCCGGCTTATGATTTCAAGCCGATCAAAACGCGTGGATTCACGTCACGCAGAGCACGATGACGCCCGCCACGGCAGTGATTGCACCAGCGACCGCACGCC
Organism: Phycisphaerales bacterium; assembly: GCA_028288875.1. Lineage (GTDB taxonomy): Bacteria > Planctomycetota > Phycisphaerae > Tepidisphaerales > Tepidisphaeraceae > RYN-431. The sequence continues at coordinate 6,578 of JAQGHK010000142.1, forward strand.
ACGTGATGTGTTCCCGCTTTTGCAGCACCGCGACCGGTAGTAGCAGGACGGGAATCGTGGCGATAATGGTCTGCGTAATTCCCGTTTGCACGCGCTGCAGTGAAGCCAGGAAGCAGACCACGCCGATGACCGGGCCCGCCACCGCACCCGCCGTCAGCAGCGCCATCGCGCGGCCATCCTTCGTGGCGGCCAACAGCTTGCGCGATCGGCCCGAAAGAATAATCAGTAGCGCAAATCCTGCCACACCGGCGAGCGAGCGGATGAACGTCGCCGCGATCGGATCAAAGTCGCTGCCGTCTGGCAGGCGCATACCGATCTTCGCCGTAATCGCCCCAAAGGCCTGCAGCAGCGCCGCCGAAGCCGCCAGCAATCCACCCGTGCGCCGCTCGGCCCGCGTGTGCGGCGTTTCATCGTCCGGGCGCTCTGAAATCACCCATAGCACGCCCAGCAGCGTCACGACCATGCCGCCGCCTTGGATCAACGTCAGCGGTTTGTGAATCACCAGCGTGTCCAGCCCGGCGGCGAACACTGGAGCGAGGGAGAGCATCAGCATGCTTCGCCGCGCGCCGATCAGCACGTAGGCCTGGAACAGACAAAGGTCGCACAGGAAGAAGCCGAACAGCCCGCTGACCAGCATCCATCCCCAGACGTGCGACGGCGCGTCCTTCGGCAGCACACCGCCGCTGAGGTGGCAGAGCGCCGCCAGCAACACGGCGGCAATCGATAGCCGCAGCAGATTGACGTTCACCGACCCGATGCGTCGCCCGGCCGCCTCAAAGACGGTCGCGCTCGTCGCCCAGAGGACGGCGGTGGCGATCGCGAAGAGTTGG
>JAQGHK010000158.1 GCA_028288875.1 Phycisphaerales bacterium
GTCATCTTCGCCCCAGCCATGAACGACCGCATGTGGGCCAACCCGATCGCCCAGCGAAATGTTCAGACGCTCAAGGACGTCGGCTATCAGTTCATCGGCCCGGCCGAAGGTTGGCTGGCCTGCCGCAATGTCGGGGCCGGTCGATTGAGCGAGTCGGCGGAGATCGTGCAAGCCGTGATAGCAGCGCTCACGCCAAATTCTGTTGAACCCAATCCCACCACTCGCTGATTGCAAAAACGCGGATCGGCTGCTTTATGATTCTGTTCGTCCCAAGTATCGGCGCGGCGCCGAAACATCGGTTTGCAGCCAAAGCCCGTCCTTCAGTTCCGGCGGGAACACTGGCACGTCCTGAAGCGCCTCAAGCGTAAACCAGGTCGACGGCCGATCCGGCGTCGGAATGCCGGGCGCGGGTTCGGCCTGTCGAGTAACTCGAAAGAAGAGTTCGACATGGTGCGTGTCTGTTTGGCGTGACACATACTCTTTGGCGTAGACCACATCGCCCACATCCACGCGGATGCCGACTTCTTCCCAGAGTTCGCGTTGAAGGCAGTCGACCAGGGAACGATCCGTCAATTCCAGGCCGCCGCCGGGCGGAATGAAATACCGCTCGCCGCTGGGCAGCGTGCCCTCGCCGACGAGCAGAATCCGATCGTGTTCAACCAGCAGGCCGGCCGCGCGGACACGATGAACCATGCCCGCTTTTACCCGGCGGCATCGTGATCGTCATTATTGTGGCTTCGGTGCCCGCCAATATTCGTTGGGCATTTCCAGCGCCCATGCCTGTGGCGTGCCGAAGAAACTCGCGGTAAAAATTACCCAGTGCTGATCGTCGGTCAGGTGCGGATTCGGCTCGCATTGCGTGTAATCATTCTTCTGCAGCGAACACAGCCGCGTGACCTTGAGCGTGTCTCCATCGGCCACCTGAACGGTCAGATATTTGTTCGGACCGGTCGGTAGTTTGCCGTTCCCATCGCCGACGAAAAATTTGCCGTCCGGCGAGATCGTTTGATGGGTCGCCGACGCTTCTGGTGGGATGCGATACTTCGTGATCTTTCCTGTCTCGACGTTTTTGCCAGCGAGGAAACTTTCCTTGCGCTCGCGGAACGTGTTCTGGAACCAGATCGTTTTCCCGTCGCGTGACCAGAACTCGTGGCCAGCGATTTCCTGCGGCTCGGTGCGCGGGTACGCGAGCTTCGGCTCGGCGTCGCCTATGCGAATGGTCCAGATGCGATCGACCTTCCCCCATGGACCTTCATGGCAATACATCAGCAGGGACGGGTCCGTTGGCGAGAATTGAATGTGGCCGAGCCATGTGTCGATCCGGTGGATCACTTTCACTTCGCCCGTGCGCAGGTCCACCGTGTAAAGCAGGTTGGCTTTATGCGCGGCAAAAGTGCTGCCCATGGCCTTGAGCCGTTTTGTTTCTGGCGGCAAATCCTTTTGGGTGGATGGCACCGTCGCCGGCGCAGTGGCCGACTGGGTTGTCGGTTGAATCACCTCTACGGCGCCGGCCAGCAGCGTATCATCCGCGTTGACGGACATCCCCGCACCCGTCGACCAGTCTTTCGGCAATTCAGCGATCTTTCGCTTCTGCAGCGTATCGATATTCACTGACCAGACCGTGTGATCGGAGTAGTAATAGACGTTGTTCGTGCGGGGCGAGAAATCCTGATTGGCCGTTAGGCGATCGGTGACCAGCGGCGTGATCTCGGCAGTTTTCAGATTAAACGTGAACAGGTGCCGCCACTTGTCCTCGAACTGGTGATGAAACAGCACGCGCTGGCTGTCGGCCGTGGTGGAGTCTTCTGTGAAATAGATGACGCCGGAGCGGTCGTTCGGCAGGCGTGAAACATGGACGATGCGAGCGCCAGTTGCGGGGTCACGAAATTCATCGGGAATCGCCTCAGCCGCCCGCGCCTGAACGCCGGCCAAAGTCAGGAGACAGAGCACCCATACAGCCGTCGTCCATGGTTTCATTCGTGTCCCGGTCGAGATTCCGGCCTGCAATTTCCACAGCGGTGGCAATTGCGACCCTCCACCGGTATTACCGCCGCGAAGTGCGAGCGTTATTTACCATGCATAGAAAAATTTCGGTTTAGACCGACCGAAGAATCGGCCGGGCGGGAACGCCGACGACCGTGATGCCCGGCCCGACATCGGTACGGACCATCGCGCCCGCACCAACCGTCGCCCGCTCGCCGATCGTGAGGCACTGAATCACCATCGCTCCAAGCCCGACGAATGCGAAATCGCCAACCGCGACGCGGCCCGCCAGGCGAACTCCCGGCGCAATGTGAACATGCCGACCAACAATGCATTCATGATCGACGATCGCGCCGGTATTGATGATCGAGCCATCGCCGACCGATGCGTCAACAGAAACAACCGCCCCCGCCGCGACGACGACGTTCCGCCCTAACGTTGCGGACGGCGCGATCACTGCCCGCGGATGAACAGCGGACACCAGTTCCAGCCCCGCCGCCTCGGCTTCGGATGCGTAGCCGAAGCGCGTGCGGTTATCGCCGATCGCAACGATGACGCCGCGGACCTTTCGCGCCGCCATCTTATCCAGCAGATTTGGACCGCCGAGTACGGGGACGTCATGGACGGTCGTTCCGTGCGTCGCAGGATCTGCATCCAAGAAGCCGACGACGCGATGCCGGCCTTCCTGGCGCACAGCGTCCAAGACCACCTTGCCATGCCCGCCGCAGCCGATGAGGACGATATCCATGATGGAAGCTATTGGCTGGTAGCTACTAGCTAACGGCTGAAGACGCCGATTTCTGTCTCTTAACCATTAGCCACAAGCCAACAGCTACTGGCCTCTTCAAGCCCGCGCGGCTTTGACCGCGTCGGTAAACGCCTTCGCTTTGGCGGTGATACCGGCCCAATCCTTGTTGACCATTGCGTCCTTGGTCACCAGCGCGCTGCCGGCACCGACGCACACCGCGCCCGCCTTGATCCATTCGCCGACATTCTTTGCATCGACACCGCCGGTGGGCGTGAGTTTCAACTGCGGGAGCGGGGCCAGAATGTCTTTAAAGTATTGCGGGCCAAGGGCGGTGCTGGGGAAGACTTTGATGATGTCGCCACCGAGCGTCCAGGCGTTGATGATCTCGGTCGGCGTGTAAGCGCCGGGGATCATCACTTTGCCTTGGCGGATGACGGTGTCGATGATGGCCTTATCGGTGATCGGGCAGACGACGAACTGCGCACCTGCACGAATTGCGTCGGCCGCGGTGCCCGCGTCGATGACCGTGCCCACGCCGATGACGGCCTTGTCGCCGAGCTTGTCGGCCAGCATTTCAATGCCGGCGATCGCCTTGGGCGTGCTCATCGTCACTTCGATGCTCACGACCCCGCCGGCCACGAGGGCTTCGGTCAGTTCGGGCAGAATGTCGATGGACGGGGCGCGAATGACCGCGACCACGCCGCTGGCGTTCATCTTCAGGAGCGTCTGTTCTTTGGTTGCCATAGGCCGGCAAGTCTACGGCCAGATGACACGCGTTTGTAGTGGCGAATCCGCGGGTTTCCTATGATTACAAAAGCCCGCCACGAACATGCCAACTAGCGCAGCAGCGTCGCTTCGCGCTGCGGGCCGACACTAACGATCGCGATCTTCGCTTCCATCAATTCTTCAAGCCGTTCAACGTACCTCCTCGCGTTCGCGGGAAGATCGGCGAAGGCGTGGCAGCCGCTGATTTCTTCCTTCCAGCCCGGCATCGTCTCGTACACGACCTCGACTCCGGCTAGTGTGTCCATGTCAGCCCGGAAGCCGTTCAGGGGCTTGCCGTTGAGCGTGTAGCCGGTGCAGATTTTAATTTCGTCCAAGCCGCTGAGCACGTCGAGCAAAGTGAGTGCGATCGACGTGATTCCGTTGAGTTCGACCGAATAGCGCGTGGCCACCGCATCGAACCAGCCGCAACGGCGCGGCCGGCCGGTCGTCGTGCCGTACTCGCGGCCGCGGGTGCGGATGTATTCGCCGGTGGCGTTGTCCTGCTCCGTCGGGAACGGGCCGCCGCCAACGCGCGTGCAGTAAGCCTTCATAATGCCGACGAAGCTGTTCACACTGCGCGGGGGGGCGCCGGCGCCGGTGAACAGGCCGAGGGCCGAGCAGTTGCTGCTGGTGACGTACGGATAGGTGCCGTGATCGACATCGAGCAGATTCGCGTTCGCACCTTCAAACACGATCGTCTTGCCGGCCTTCCAGCTGTCGATCAGCACGCGGCTGGTGTCATCGACGAACGGGGCGAGGCGTTGGCCCAGCGCGCGATAGGTTTCAAAGATCGCCTTCCAGTCCATGGGCGGCAGACCGTAGAGCGCGGCGAACATGACGTTGCGGTCGGTGACGATCTCGCCAACGCGGGTCTTCAGGCGGTCTTCGTTGATCAGGTCGGCGACCCGGATGGCCGTGCTGCGGTGGGCCTTGTCGGCGTAGGTCGGGCCGATGCCGCGGCGGGTGGTGCCGATGGAACTGCCCTCGGCGGCGGATTCTCGGGCGGCGTCTTCCGCCTGGTGGTACGGCATGACAACGTGGGTCTTATAGCTTACGCGGAGGTTGGCCGGAGTGACTGAGATGCCCTGCGCGGCAAGTGCGTCGATTTCACCAAAAAGCTTCACTGGATCGAGAACCACGCCGTTGGCGATGAGGTTCATAACGGTCGGCCGGAAGACGCCGACGGGGAGAAGATGGGTGGAATATTTCTTCCCGCCGATGTTTACCGTGTGACCGGCGTTGGCCCCGCCGCAATACCGGACGATGACTTGGGCATTTTCGGCGAGGAAATCAACGATTTTGCCCTTGCCCTCGTCCCCCCACTGCAGGCCGACGATACAGGCGTTCCCGTCCAATAGTTCTAATGCGGTCATGGAACCGGACGTTTGTAGGGCGCGGTCGATAAAGCTGCAAGCGTTTGACTCGCCCCCCCGGGGTGATAGGCTGTTCTTAACCCCTGATGTTTGATCGCAACCCCATCCTCGATGTCCCGCTGAACCAAGTTCTTAAGGCTGAGATCGCGCTGTGCCTGCAGCAGATGCTTCGCGTCTACACGATCGGTAACCTAGTCGAACTCTGGCAGGACCCTCGGGACCAGCGCCGCATTGAGCAATTATTCGACACTCCTGATCAAGCTGGCCACGCCGTCAGCGTTTGCGCGGCTTGGCTGGGCTATGAAACCTTTGTGATGGGTAAGCCGTCGAACGATCCATGGCGCAGCGGTGACATCACCCTGCCCGACGGTCGCCCGAGCGAGCCGACCGAACTTGATGGCTGAACCCGTCGCTGCCGTATTCTCAAGGTTTGTTGCTACAAATAAACGAAAACGCCACGGTGCAAACCGTGGCGTTTCTTTTGCGTCAAAGTTCTCAGGAATGTTTCAGCACGATCTGAGAAACATATACCCAGGCCAGAAAGGCGAACCAGACTGAAAACGCCAAAAGGGCTGCGATAAACAGGCCGAGGCGCGGCTTCAGGTTCGGTTTCGGCAGCGGCGGGTTCAAGCGGTCACCATCGGGGCGATTTTATAGCGTTGCTCGCTGAAAGCCGAGCGGAAGTCGTACACGCTCTTGAAATCGGCAAGCTGGTCTTCATCGCAGCGGCCCATGATGCCGGCGTCGATCATCGCATAAACGATTCGGCCGAAATCGAGCGTGGTGTTCACGCCCCACTGGCTCAGCACCGTGCGCGCCAACAGGCCCCAGCGCTGGATCGCCAGGTCGCGGAGCCCTTGGGCGAGTTCCTGGCCGGTGATGTGCCGGCTGTGACCGTCCGGGCGCTCGGCGTGAATCCGCGTCGCGGTCACGGCCAAGCCTTTTTGGACGAAATAGAACGCCTCCACCGCGTAACGCCCGCAGGCTTCGGCGGCGTCTTCAACGGTTTTATCCGGCTGCACGATGGGCAACGACTGCTCTCCCATTCCTGCAATTTATCACTGTCGGACGTTATCGGCCAATCCAAATCCGCTGGCGGCTGAAATGTCCTCTTTTAGCTGGATTTTCAAGGCATCGACCGATGGGAATTTCATTTGATCGCGCAGGCGATGAGATAATGAAACAGCCAGGCGCTGACCGTAGAGTTCGCCGTGGAAGCCGATCACGTGGACTTCGATCTGGCTACGGCGCTGCTCAAATGTTGGTGTGCTCCCGATACTGACCGCCGCCGCGTAGCCCCGGCCCACGATGGTCACTCGGCCGGCATAAACGCCCTCAGCGGGAACCAGCTGATCGTCGATTTTGAGGTTCGCCGTCGGCACACCGATCGTCCGGCCGCGCTGGAAGCCTAGAACGACCTCGCCTTCCATTTCATATCCCCGGCCCAGGCACCGCCCGGCCTCCTCGACGCGGCCTTCGAGCAGAAGGGCGCGAATGATCGAGCTGCTGACGACGATGTCCGCCTCGCCGACGTGAACAGCGTGTGCCGGCCGGCGATCGACGATGATGCCGCTGCCGGCCGACCATTCGATCAGCTTTTCGATCGTCCCGCTGCGGTCGCGCCCGAAATTGAAGCTTTGGCCTTCGACGATGCGCTTCGGTCGCACGCCGTCGCGCAGGATCTCCCAGAATGCCATCGCCGTGAGGCCCAGCACTTCGGGCGTCGGCGGGAGCAACACCAAGTGACTCACGCCTCGCTCGGCCAGCAGCCGCTCTTTCATCGCAAGCGGTGAAAGACGGGGTGGCACCAGATCGGGACGCAGCACGGTCAGCGGGTGCGGCTCAAACGTCGCAACGGCGATTGGGGACGAGGACCCGCCGGCCTCGCGCATGGCGCGCAGGATCGCGTCGTGCCCCGTGTGCACGCCGTCGAAATTGCCGACGCTCAGCACCGCCCCTTTCGGGATCGATTGCAGGCCGTCGATGCCGGTCCATCGCTGCATGCGGCGGATTGTACGGAAAATCAGTTCGTCGGCACGGGGCCTTAAACGTTTCGGGGTGCTTTCAACGGATCTGGCTTGGCGGCCTGCATGAATGCGGCATCCCGGCTGCGGCAGCCCCGGCAGGCGTTGCACGGGTCGCCATGCTCGTCCACGCAACTCCAGGTGTGATCCAGCGGCGCATTCGTCTGAAAGCCAAGGTCGACGACCTGCCACAGTTCCAGCTCCAGCAGCGGCGCAACCACGCGGAGGTCCGGCCGGCCGAGCGTCATTTGCAGCATCTCGTCCCAGATCTGGAAATATTCTGTGGCGCGGGCGAGGTCGTCCACACGAGTCCCGACACGAAGGCCGACGTAGATCGCTGCCGACGAATAGGCCGACGCGAGGTGGACGGCCAAGCCGATCAACGGCGTCAGGCGCTGGAGGCCCTGGGTCGATGGCTCGATGGCGCGTGGGTCGGTCGACGTGATATCGTTTGGCAAGGCGGGTAGCGCGAGCGTCAACGTGTGCTCGCGAAACGGCCGAAAGTGGGCGGACTGATCGGTGTACGCCATCTTCCGACGCGTCAGAGGATTGGCCGACGGGGCTTCGACATTCAAAAACACGGGCCGAAACTTCTGGGCAGCTAGCGCGCTGGTGACGGCGGAATCGATGGAGCCGTTGTTCAGAACGATTGCGGTTTCTTTGGCCATGTTTATTCCCAACGGTCCAGCGACGCGAAACCTACATCGTCAGAATTACTTTCATCACGCCCGGCCGGCCGGCCAGTTCCATCGCTTCAACGCCCTGCTCCAACTTCATCCGTTTATGGACCAGGCTCAGCACGTCAACGGCGTCATCAGCCAGAGCGCGAATCGCTTCGCCGAATGGACCGCATCGGCTGCCGAGCACGGTCACTTCGTCGATCACCAGCGGCGCGAGATTTAGCGGGATGCCCTGCGCGACAGTGCTTTTTAAAACGATCGTCCCGCGCGGCCGAACCAATCGCATCGCCAACTCAAAGCCTGCCGCACTACCAGTGCAGTCCACGACAACATCCTGATCGTGCCGCGGCGCGATGTCATTCAACCCGCGGCTGCGAATCTGCCACTTTTCGCAGAGCGCCATCTTCTCGGCATGTTTGCCGATCATTCGCACCGGGCATCCCGCATTACGAAGCACCTGCGCCACCAACAGCCCGAGTCGGCCGTCGCCGAGCACCGTCACCCATGTTTTTGAATCCAACCGCAACTGACGCGTGATTTGAAACGCGGCGGCTAACGGTTCGACAAACACCGCGCGGTCATCGTCCACCCCGGCCGGCAGCACGTGCAGATTGGTTGCGGGCAGACGAACGTGATCGGCGAACGCGCCGTCGTGATTCAGAATGCCAAGCACCGTCCGCTCGCGACAATGATTGGACAGCCCGCTCCGGCACAGGTCACACCGGCCACATGGACAATTGATCTCGCCGCACACCCGCTGGCCAACAAGTGCGGCATCGGGCGAATCAACCACCGTACCGACAAACTCATGCCCGAGGATGCCGCGATAGCTCATGTAGCCGCGGGTGATCTCCAGATCTGTACTGCAGACGCCCGCTTGGTGGACGCGGATGAGCGTGTCGCCATCCGCCGCGGCCGGTTCGGGGCGACGTGGGTCGAAGCGGAGAGCGTCGTCGAATACGAGGGCCTTCATCCGTTGGGGTTACCCGAGCGGCTTGTCCGTCAGCAGCCGCAGCCATGCAGACTGGTCGTAGCGCTTGTCGTCGCCGGTGATGGTGCGGAGGCTTTGGCGGGCCTGCCAGGCGAGGCCGAAGTCACGGTCGGAGAGCACATTCACCAGCGCCCGGGCGATTTCCAGCGAGCGGTACTGACGCAACGCATCGGCGGCGGCGATACGGACGTCGATACCTTCGTTGGCATTGTTGAAAAGCTTCAGCAGCGCAGGGACGCCGGCCTCGTTCGGGACGTTCGACAAGGCTTTGGCGGCCTCGAGCCGAACGGCCGGCGATTCGTCAGCGAGGGCGTCGATGAATTTTCCGGTCGCCTCGCCGTCCCGTGAGCGGTTCAGCGCGCGGATGGCCGTGGCACGCACGAGCGGATCTGAATCGAATTGGGCGATCTGCCCGTAGCGGGTCGTGTACGGCGGTTCTTTGCCAAAATCGCGGCTGACCAGCTTATTGATGCCGACCCGACGACGATCGGGCAGCTTGGGATCTTCGACGGCGGCCACATCAGCGATCGGCGTACGGCCGGCAGCGTAGTCGTAGAGGCGAACGGGAAAGTCGACGAAGACTTTGTGTAGGACGCCCGTCGTCGTGCTGGTGTCCGCGACTTCGCGTGATGGCATTGTTGTCGGCTGGAGCTGGGCAGCCGGGGGCGGACCGTCGTCTGGATCGTAGCGAAAGCTACTGGCGCACCCGCCGAGCAGCGGCGCGACCGCAACGCCGAGGGCAATCAGACGGCCAAGGCGAGGCGCGGGACGAAGATGGGGGCTGGCAGTGGGTCGCAAGAGAGGTCCTCAATCAGGCGGGCCGACGCAGCGCGGGCGGCGTGGCCGGGTCGTAGAGCGTTTCAGGCGCGACGCGCTGCGGGCGTTCGACCGGATGGCCGAGAAACCGCGGGGCGAGTTCGCCGAAACGGTCGGGATCGTCGGTTACGAACAGTCGCAACCTCTCCCCCATCGATTCATTGGCTGCCGGCCGTTCCGCGGTGGTCAAAAGACCTGCCGCTTCAAGCCGGGCGGCGACATCTTGGGCACACTGCTCGGCCGAGTCAATGACGGTCACGCCCTCGCCCAGCACGCGGCGCAGCGCCGGCCGAAGAAGCGGATAGTGCGTACAGCCCAGAACCAGTGCGTCGATCTTCCGCCGGATCATCGGGCGAAGATATTGGCGAAGCGCCAGCGTGACGACGGCGCTGCTCGGCCGTCGTCCTTCCTCAATCAGCGGGACCAGCAGCGGCGTAGCCTTGGCCAGCACGTCTGCTGATGGCGAGTGATGGTGCAGCGCTGTTTGATACGCCTCGGACCGCACGGTGGCTTCGGTGGCGATCACGCCGACGCTAGGGCTCACGATATGCGACACAACGCGTGCCGCCGCCGCGGCGCCAGGTTCGATAACACCGCTGATGGTCAGATGCGGGAATCGGGCCTGCGTCTCTTCCAAGGCCAGCGCCGACGCCGTGTTGCAGGCAATTACCACGTGCTTGGGATTAAATTGCAGGCCCCATTCAATGATTTGTTTGACGAAGCCGCCTACCGTCTGGCGAGTCTTGGAACCGTAAGGCAGCCGGGCCGTGTCACCAAAATAGATGATGCGTTCACCCGGGAGCCGGCGGCGAAGGGCATCAACTACGGTCAAACCCCCAAGGCCGCTGTCGAGGACGAAAATCGGATCGAACGGGTGCGGCATGGGCGTCGTAGTGTCGGTGTAAGTGTTATCGGACGTGTAAGCCTTTTTCTTGACAATCCGCTTCAATCAAGGCTACACCAGACAGGAACCGGGAGCGACCTTATGTCGGCAACATTATCGGGCAAACGCATTCTACTGGTCGACGACGACCAAGACATCCTCACAAGCATGCAGGCGGCTTTCGAGCCGACCGGGGCCACCGTCGATACGGCAGGCAACGGCAATAAGGCGGTCGAACTGGCGGAGAAAAACACGCCGGACGTCGTTATTCTGGACATGATGCTGCCGGGCCGCAGCGGTTTTTTGGTGCTGGAAAAGCTCCAGGCCGAGAAAGCCAAGGCCAAGCGCCCCCGCGGGAGCGCCCCGCACGTCATCATGATCACCGGCAACCAGGGCAACCGGCATAAGATGTATGCCGAGACGCTGGGCGCCGAGGCCTACTTCATCAAGCCCGTGAAGCTCGACAAGCTGATCTCCACCGCTGAGAAGCTCTGCGGCGTCGCGGTCTAGGCAGAACCATCTGTAGGATAAAAACGGCCTCGCCGGCAAACCGTGTATCAGTGCCCTTCCGGGTCCGATATCTGTCTCGCCGGCGAGGCCGTTTTGCGTCTAAATCCTGCTCTTAACCGCGCACTTCAAAAAACTGTTTCGGAATTGTCCGTCCGATAGATCGGCTGCTGGCCATATCAGTAACGCGGGGAACCCCTCCTGCGGCTCGGACCCGTCGTTGTTATCGGCCTAGCCAAGATCCCCAAAACTACCCATGCTCTAAGGTGCCTCTCCCATCGGTTCGATGCCTCTGTCAGCAGAGTCGTAACCCGGAGGAGAGCGATGCGTAGCACGAACCTGAAGACCAAACCTATTGCGGCGACCGCTAGCCGCACCGTGGCTAAGCTTGAACAGTTAGAAGACCGTAAGTACCAGTCCAGCAACCATGAGATTGGCATCAACGTCAACGCTCAGAGCAGCGCGGACTATGCCAAGTCACTCCCAGTCCTGAAGCAACTCGGCGTCACGACCGTCCGTTTGTGGTACGGCGTGAACGACTGGGATAACAAGACCGTTAATGGCGCCCTAAGCCGCGCCATCGAATATCACAACGCCGGCTACGACGTCATGATGACGGTGGCCATCAGCGACCGCAGCGTCCCCAATCCGTCAGACGTGAAGAGCTGGTTCGGCTGGGCCGCCAACAACGATGCCCTCGCCAACGCGGTGGACCGCTGGGAGATCGGCAATGAAGTCGATTCCAGCAGCTACTTCAAGGGCACGCTAAAGCAGTACGTCAGCAACTTCCTGAAACCTGCGAGTCAGGCACTGCATGCCGCCGGTGAGAAGGTCGTCTCGGCCGGCATGAGCTGGAACCCGCAGGACGTGCAGGAAATCATCAACGACGGTGCGCTCGACATGGTCGACTACATCGGCTTCCACCCTTACGCCAAGGGTGTCGGCCAGATGAAGAACAACATCGCGACGCTCCAGCAGATCGTTGCCGGCCGTAAGCCGCTGCTAAGCAGCGAGTGGAACGTGCGCGGCTTTGAAGGCGATAAAACCGCCTGGGCCACTGCCG
>JAQGHK010000169.1 GCA_028288875.1 Phycisphaerales bacterium
ACCGATAAACACCCGTGTCCCGACCAAGCTGCCGGCGTAATCCCGCGACGTTTCTGGTGGCCCGATCAGGCCGCCGGTCAAAACCATCACGGCCCCGTACCGGCGCGGGTGGCGGGCGACGAACTCGCTCGTCAGACATGCCCCTTGGCTGAAGCCGAGGAGGGCGATCTTCTCGCTCGCCACGCCGCGGGCGATCAGGTAGGCGACGACCGACTCCACTTTCGCCAGCGCCGAATCCAAGTACGGCTGATTCAATTCCATCGGCCGAAGAAACGAGTGCGGATACCACGTCCCGCCGGCCGCCTGCGGGGCGACGGCAGCGACGTTCGGCACGCCGAGCGCATCAACGATCGAAAGCATCCCATCCGCCGACGCGCCGCGGCCGTGAATCAGCACGATCGTCGCCGCCGCGGTTTCCGGCGATGGTCCGGCCGTCAGCACGCGCTGGCCGGCATGGGGATCTAATGTTTTGGTCATGACGTTCTCCGATTGAAGGGAAGATTCACCACGGAGGCACTGAGACACGGAGCAATAAGAAGCGAGCAAAGAATGAAAACGTGAGTCATTCATTCCCGTCTCAATTCCTCTTTCTTCCTCCGTGTCTCCGTGCCTCCGTGGTGAACTCTGCTTCTTAAAACTGCTTCAACCCCGCCTCGATCTGCGCCCGCCGGCCTTCCAGGAAGGGCGGCAGGGACAGCTTCTCGCCGAGGGTTTCCATCGGCTCATCCGCGGCGAAGCCGGGCTCGTCGCTGGCCAGTTCGAACAGCACGCCGCCGGGTTCGCGGAAGTAGAGGCTCTTGAAATAGAACCGGTCCACCGGCCCGCTGCTGTGCACGCCGAACTCATTCAGGCGGGCATTCCAGGCGTCGTAGTCGGCGTAGCTGCCGACGCGGAACGCCACGTGATGCACGCTGCCCGACCCGCCACGGCCGCGGGCCAGCTTCGGTTCCACGGCCACGTGCAATTCGGCGCTCGGGCCGCCATCGCCCATCTCGTACACGTGCACGGGCGTTTCTTCCTTCACGCGTTTGTCGCCGTCGGTTTGGCGAGTGCCGTACTCGCGAACCTTGCGCATGTTCAGCAGTTCAGTCAGCACCGGCTCAGTGCGCGACAGGTCGGCCACGCTAATAGTGATCGGCCCGAGGCCGCGCACTTGATGCTCGGCCGGCACAGGACTCTTCGCCCACGGGTGGCCGGTGCCAGCGTTCGGATCGACGACGATGCTCAGCCGCTGGCCTTCTCGGTCTTCGACGTCGAACGCCGGTCGGCCGGTGACGTCGACGATCGGGCTGGGGAAGTGCTTCAGGTCGGTGAAGCGCTGGTGCCAGTACGCCAGTGCGTTGTCGTCCGACACGCGGAAGCCGGTGCGGACGACCGTGCCGCTGCCGCGCGTCTCCGGCCGGACGGGCCAGTCGAAGAACGTGACGTCCGAACCGGGCGTGGCGACGCCGTCGGCGTAGAACAAGTGGTAGGCCGACGTGTCGTCCTGGTTGACGGTCTTCTTGACCAGCCGCAGGCCGAGCGTCTTCGTGTAAAAATCGTGGTTGGCCTTCACGTCGGCGGTGACGGCGGTGAGATGATGGAATCCTTTGAGTTGCATAGCGAGCCTTTCCCTGACGGTCTCTCGTCAGATGGTTTATATGTAAACTAATACGGATTGATGTCAATTCCGGATGTAGAAAGGCAAGTTTAGGCGTTCTGGGGGGGGCTAGGCGCCAGTTGGCGGGCCAAGGCGATCGCGGCGTCAGGATCAGCGAGCAGGCCGTTCAGCTGGGCATCGTAAACGGCATCCAGAACGTGCTTGAACCAGACGCCGGGGCGGTAACCGGCACGAATGAGCGTATCGCCAGTCAGCAGTGGCGGCGGGGCGACCTCGCCGAGCGACAGTTTTTCAAATCGCGGTTGCAGGGCTTCGATGCGGCCGGTCTGCGTGCCGACGTCGGCGATGGCGTCGAGCAACTGCCGAGCCTGGTCGGCGGACGGGCGGGCCAGAAAGCGTTTCAGCCGGGCGTCGTCCGGCGATGGCGTGGCCAATACGCCATGAACGTGCCGGGCGATATCGGCAATGGTTTCCAGATCGTCATTGCTGAGTCTGAACGTCTGCCGTGCAAGCGCGACAAGTTTGGCTGCCTCGGCAGGCGCGAGATAGGAGACAAGATCGTCTCTCGCCTCGCCGGCCTGCCAGCGGACGTCGAGCAGCATCGCCAGGCAGGCGATGGGAAATGCGACGGCTTCGCCGGGCTCGAGCCGAAGCAGCAGCGAATGATGTTCATCAAGCCGAGTGTTATCGCCGGCCAACCGCGGAAGGATCGGCCGAAGCAGGCCGTGCTGCCAGAGCAGGCGATAGCCGGCTTCGTGCGTGGGCACGGTGAGAATGCGGCGAAGCTCGTCGGCGATGCGCTCGGCGCTGATTTTGGGCAACAGCGGCGAGGCGGCATTCATCGCAGCGGCGGTGGCTGGTTCGATGGTCAGGCCGAACCGGGCGGCGAAGCGAACGGCGCGGAGCAGGCGCAGGTGATCTTCCATCAGCCGCGCGGTCGGATCGCCGATGGCGCGAAGCACCTTTGCAGAAAGATCGGCTTGGCCGCCGACGTAGTCGATGACTTTCGATTCGATGGGATCGAAGAACAGGCCATTGATCGTGAAGTCCCGCCGCTGCGCGTCCTGCTCGGCGGTGCTGAACGTGACCGATTCCGGCCGACGACCATCCTCGTACGCGCCGTCGCTGCGGAAGGTGGCGACCTCGATCATGGTCCCGCCGAGGCGAACCAGGATCACGCCGAACGCCGCGCCGACGGCCTGCGTTTTTTTGAATAGCTGCCGCACGCGATCCGGTGGGGCGTCGGTGGCGACGTCGTAATCTTTAGCCGGCAGCCCCAGCAGTCGGTCGCGCACGCACCCGCCCGCGAAATACGCGACGTGCCCGGCGGCGCGGAGCGTCGTGACGACGGTGGTGGCGTTCTTTTCGGCATCGATTTCCGGCACGCATACCGTTTTAAGCGTTAGCGGCCTCGCTTGCGAGGCGATCTTGTGTGGTTCGTCGACCAAGACTCCTTCGCGAGCGAAGCCGCTAACGGCAAAGCTGTTGACGATTTGAAGTCGACACCCGACCGTACGTGGATGGACCTCACGATCACGGCGCTCGTCAACGAACATTGCCACACCGGCGAGAACCCGTTCTGGCTTCCCGACGGCACGGTCTGGTGGACCGATATCCCGGCCGGCAAGATCTATCGCTACGACGTCCGGGCCGGCACGCACGAGACGGTGTACGACCAGCGCGTGCAGGTCGGCGGCTTCACGCGGCAGGCCGATGGAAACTGGCTGCTGTTCCGCGAAGGCGATTTCGCCACGCTGTCGCCGGACGGAAAAGTGACCGTCGTGAAGGCGTACACGGACGACGGCATGAGCCGCTTCAATGACGTGCAGGCCGACCTGGAAGGGCGCGTGTTCGCCGGGACAATCGGCAAGACGAGCGAAAGCGGCGGCCTGTATCGTGTTGATCATGACGGCACCGTCACCAAGCTGTTCGCCGGCACCGGCTGCTCCAACGGCATGGGCTTCACGCCCGATGGCCAGCACATGTTCTGGACCTGCTCGACCACGAAGCGGATTTTCCGTTTCCGCTACCAGCGCGCCACCGGCAACCTGACGGATCGCGAGCTGTTCTACGAAGCGACCAAGGACGAAGGCACGCCGGACGGCATGGCTGTGGATGCCAACGGCGAAGTCGGGTCGGCCCGGGGGGGCGGGCATGCGATCGTGCATCACGGGACGGACGGCAAGGTGAAGGACAAAATCGAAATGCCCGTCTCCACCGTTTCAAGCTGCTTCTTCGGCGGGTCGCTACTGTCGACGCTGTACGTCACCACGGCTGACGGCAGGCCCGGCAAGGATACGGCCGACGGGACGCTGTATTCGATCGAAATGCCCGTCCGCGGGCAGCCCGAGCCGGTGTCGCGGATACTGCTCTGACCGACCGGGCTGAAGCCCGTCGGAACGCAAAGACGTCACGGCGGGCCCGTGGGTCCGGGCTATTTGATGACATCGATTGTTCGTCCCCTCACCGGGTCAACCGCTTCTTCAGCTCTTCGACTTTCGCCGACGGAAGGCGGCGGGGCTCGTCGGGGTGGAACTGGTCGTTCACATCCAGCGCGGCCTTGATCTGGTTGTTCGCTTCGTCCGGCTTGCCGATCGAATCGAGAAACGCGGCGTATTCCAGGCGCATCGCCACGTCGTTCGGGTTGAGCGACACGGCTCTGGCGAAGTCGGACACGGCGGCGGTGGATTGTCCGCGGGACTCGTAGCGCGCGCGGTTCAGCCACGGCTGCGCGTTGAATGGGTCAGCGTCGATGATCTTGGTGAGCAGCGCAAAGATGTCGTTGATCTCGGATCGGTCCGCCCAACGGAGCGCGCGGCGCGGGTACTCAGGGTTTGGCACCGGCGAGACGGCCATCGCTTCGAGGTACAGCGACGCCGCATCTCTTGTGCGGCCGGTCGGCCCGGTGGCGTCGGCTTCGGCAATTTTCGATTCCGCGATCCACACCGGCACCGCCCATAGGCCGACATAAATGACCAGCCCCAGTCCCGCCGCCGCCAGCCCGCCGATCGCCGCAGCCGTCTGCGGCTTCTTGCCGGCCACGCCCGGATGCCGCAGGCCCAGCAGCGCGCCCAGCAGCAGCAGGAACAGAAACAGTGGCCCGGTCTCAGCCATCGGGAAGTCCAGGCCGTTGTGCAGCAGGAAGCCCAGCAGCCCGGCGAGCACGGCATACAGGGTGAACGGTGCGGGCCGGTCGTCGGCAACGGGGTGGCCGCTCGTGCGGCGGACGGTGGCGATCACCAGCCCGCCCAGCAGCAGCACAGCGAACAAGGTCGTCTTGATCACTTCCAGCCGCGTCAGCGACAGCGGAAAAATCGAAATCGTTCGCAGGAACCAGAAGAGGGCCGTGACGACGACGATGAATTGGATCGGATTCCATGCCGGGACATTTACGGGCGTGGACGCCACGCGCGGCGCAATCGGCCGAGTCGCTTCGCGCAGCGCCATCGCCATCCACGCGACAGCCAGCACCAGGCCGATCGCGCCGGTTTCGGTTGCGAAGCGAATCCACAGATTGTGCGGGTCTTTAATTTCCTCGGCCGCGACGGGCAAACGATAAGCCAGGTATGAGTTCCCAAAATTCGTCCAGCCGACGCCCAGCAGCGGCTTGGCGAGGAACATGTGCCACGACGCGACCCAGTAGTTCCAACGGAAGTTCAGCGAGTCCTGGATCAGCCCGCCGGTGGTCAGGCCGACGGTGAGAACGGCGACGATGCCCAGCAGCACAACGCCCACGCCGATACCGTACGCCAGCGCCGATTTGCGCGCCAGCCATTCGTGCAGTCGCCACGCGATGAACAGTCCGATCGCCGCGAGAACGGCCGTGCCGCCCGCGGTCTTGCTCCCTGTCCAGGCAATCACCAGCGGCACGAAGACGACGGGGATCGCCAGCAGTGCGACCATCGCCGGCTCATCCTTGTCACGCATCCGCTGCCACGCCAAGCCAGCGCACGCGAACGCCGCCAGCACGGCAACCGCCGCGTACGTGTTCGGCGAGCGGAAGAAGCCCTGCAACTGGCCGTTCTTGATGAGCTGGTCGTAGCGCTGGATCGCAAAATCGTCCGTCGTCCGGCCGCTGCGGGACATGATTTCGGCGCGGTTGGTTTCCCAATATTTCTGCGTCTCGGGTAGCTCGATGTATTTATAGATCACCGCCTGCGCCACAAAGATCATCAGCAGCCCAACGCTAACGCCCAGGATCGGCCGCCAGCGCAGCCAGGATCGGCAGAGCTGGCTCGCGGCCCAGTACAGCGATGCGCCCGCCCACCACGTTCCCGCGCCGATGAGCGCGTCGAATTTATTCCCCGCCCAGATGGCACTGAGCGTTACCCACGCCGCCACGCCGATCAGCAGCAGGTGGCTGACGTGCCAGCGGAGGACGTACGTCGGATCGATCGCCCGGCGGATGCCAATCAGCAGCGCGGGCAGCCAGCAGATCAGATCGAGCGCAATCGTCATCGATGGCCCCGGCCCGCCGCCGTCGCCATCGGCGCCGAAGTCCAGGATCGCGTTGTTCAACTCCATGATCGTGCAACGCGTCGCCACTGCTGCGAGCGCGATCACAAGGGCGGCCAAGGTGAGCGAGGCGAGCGGATCGCGTTTGGTCGGGGAGAGGGCAGCAGTCATGCGTTGGGTTCCGAAGGAGGCGTCGTCAACAACTCAGGCGATGGCGAATCCGGCGATGGCGATCCAGCCGCCGACTTTTCGCTGGGCTTGTGTTGCTCTAGCAGCAGTACGACGCCGAGCACCAGGGCGGTCTGAAGCAGGATCAGCATCGCCCCGAAGCCGCTGCGCACCTGGGGCAGCAAAATCGCGGCGATGCTCGTCGCGGCCGTAACCAAATAGATGCACAGCACCGCCGTTCGCCGGCTCATGCCGCGGGCGACCAGGCGATGGCTGAAGTGATTCGTATCGCCCTTGAACGGCGAATCGCCGCGGCTCATCCGGATGAGTGAGACGACCACCAGATCGTAGAGCGGCACCGCCAGCACGATGACCGGCGCGAACACCGCGTACCACCCCGCGGCCCAGCTTTCGCCGGGGGGCAGGAACGTCGTCCGCACGGTCAGCACGCCGAGGATGAAGCCGACCACCAGCGATCCGCTGTCGCCCATGAAGATGCGGGCCGGGGCGAAGTTGAAGACCAGAAAGCCCAGCAGCGAGCCGAGGAAGATCGCCAGCGTGCCCGCGACGAACCATTGGCCGATCGACAGGGCGGTGACGAGAAACGCCGTCGTGCAGACCGCCGCCACGCCCGCGCTCAGGCCGTCCATGTTGTCGAGGAAGTTGAACGCGTTGGTGATGCCGGCGATCCAGAAGACGGTAAGAATAATCGACGGCCAGGGGCCGAAGCCGTGCTGATCGAGCGTGGTGAGAATGCGCAGGCGAAGCGATGGCGTGTGCTGGGCGAAGTGCTCCATCGTAATCACGAGCGCCGCCGTCACGCCGAGTTGAACGATGAGTTTAGAACAGGGGCCGAGGGCGCGGCGATCGTCGAACAGGCCCATTACGTGCATGGCTAATGTCGCAACCAGCACGCCAATCAGCAGGGGCATCTGTTGATGCATTCCGCCAATAAGGGCGCTTGCCTCGGTGCTGCGCGACATCAAGTTGATGCGCAGTGGATTACACAGTGGTCGCGGCCGAGTCGTGGATTGGATCGGTGTTGGCGTTGCGGCAGCAACTTGCGTCGACGGCGGCGCCTGGCGAATGACCGGAAGCGACGAAAACAGCTCAAGTGATGTCCGACCCGCCGGAGCCGATGCCAGCAGCATTGCTACCGCGATCGACAACGCAAAACTCCAGAAAATTGCCACCCCGCCCCCCAGCGGTTTCGGGTTGCTATGAATCTTCCGATGCCCCGGCTGATCGGTGAAGCCGATGCGGGGCGCGAACCAGATCATGAAGCGTGTCAGCGCGAGAGACAGCACGAAGCTGAAGACACCGCCGCCAAGTAGTTCCCAGCCTCTCGCCATCGGGCGGGTAGGGTAATCGAAACCGCGTTTTCGGGCGATGGCGACCGCTCGTGGGTAGAAAGGACAAGTACGCTTTGTCCTTGGAATTCGGCCACCCAGTTAGGTGGATCAATCTGCGCGAAGCTGAAGACTCCGCAAGAGCTTGTCTCGATCGCCGCCAGCGGGCTACGCTGTGTCTTGGCCCGTGCGGGCTACATTGACGGACGAGGAATCGAGGAGCCCCATGACAAAAAAGGTCCGCCCATCACTTCTGGCCGGCGCGATGATTGCTTCATTCGCCGTGCAGGCGATCGCCCAAACCACCGCGCCGGACATTGATCAATTGACGAAGGACGTCGATGCCAAGATCGCGGTGTTGAAGGCCCGCGTCATCGAGAAACCTCGTGCCGCCCAGCGGAAAGCGACCGCGGAGGAAGACTTAAAACGGATGATGAACCGCCAGCCGGACGAGCCGAAACTCTCGCCGGCCGAAGAGAAGATGCGGCGGCTGAAAGGGGCGCTGGAAGACATTCGCAATGGCATGGCCCGGGGAAACGTCGCCGAGGCCACCCGCGGCGCGGAACATTACGCCAAGGCCACCGATGACGACCCGTTCTACGCCAATGCCGGCCCGCCCGCGGAATGGGCCGCGTTGGCCAAATCATTGGCCGCGCTCACTGACGCGAAATTGAACGTCCTCCTTCAACAGTCCAAGGACCTGATCGCCGCCATGCCGCAGAAAATGAAAGAGGCCAAAGGACCCGATGACCTCGGCACGATCGACGACGCGCTGGTCGATCAGCTTCGCAGCTTTGGGCTCTTTTCCGAGATCCCCCG
>JAQGHK010000171.1 GCA_028288875.1 Phycisphaerales bacterium
TGGCAGTGATGTCGTAGAACACCAGCTCGTCCGCGCCCTGCTCTTCGTATCGTTTGGCCTGCTCCACAGGGTCGCCCGCATCGACGTGGTCGAAGAACTTCACGCCTTTGACAACGCGGCCACGGTCAACGTCCAGACACGGAATGATGCGGCGAGTGAGCATTTGGGGATAGGGGCAAAAGACAGAGGGCAGAAGGCGGAACACAAAGAAACAGACTCGCGTTCTTCGCGTTCTGCCCTCTGCCTGCAGCCTTCTGCCCTCTAATCAGGGTGATCGACGGGATTTGAACCCGCGACGGCCAGGATCACAACCTGGTGCTCTACCAACTGAGCTACGACCACCAACAAAGCGAGCGTCACATGATGCGGAAAATCACGATTTGTGTCAATCGCTTAGCAGTCGAGAACCGCAATAAGAAGGGCCGGTGCCCCAAGAATGAAGCACCGACCCGCCGAAGGAACGCCATAAGGGCAATCCCTTATTCGATTTAAGGCCGTCTTGCGATGGCCACCCGAAGTCACATCATGATCGCCAAGGCTGAAGTCACGCTTATACGACCGTGAAAAGAAATTATTCCAGCACCCCGTTATTAAGCGTAATTCATTAAATCAAAATGGCCTGCAATCGGTCTGTCGGCTAGGTTCGCGGGTCCGCACGTTTTTGCCAAGGATGGCCATGTCGTACGCTTTTCCATCTGATCGCTCGCCAAGGGCGCTAGTCAACGAGTTATACGCTCACGGATTTGCTGTGGTCGCGGCCCTCTCCAGTGTCTATACCCGGCTCCGCGTGTCTGAGGAGTCGCTGCGCGGGCTGATTTCGAGCTACTTGTCCGTAACCAAAACTCAGATCTCCAGGATCGAGCAATTTGCGAGTGACCACGCCATCGCCCTCGACCCGGCCGGTGAGGAACAGATGCGGGGGGAACTGCGGCTGTTCGCCCGCGAACTCGCCCGCGGCCTGCTGTCGCGGCAACTGGAGATTTCCGCGGTAAACGCGATGCTCCGCCTCGCGTTCAGCCGGCTGGACCTTTATCGCGCCGGTGGCGAAGCGCTTCCCGCCGCCCTCGCGCCCGTCTTCGCCGCGGGGGAAGCCGAGGAAGTGGCCGTCATTGACGGGCTGGCGTTTCACCGCGAGGCGCTCATCGATGATTACGCCTGCCATCGCCGGGCGGAATAACGCACTTTCATCGCCGATTTATCATTGTCAGCCCTATGATCGCGCTAGAGTGCGATAGAAAAGGAGACAATATGTCGGATACCAACTCTCTCAATCGTGATGTGCAGAACGCCAAGGACCATGCTGTCGAAAGCTTCGGCCAACTGAAGGACGATGCCGTCCGCGTCGCTCAGACGGCCGCCGAAATGGGTCGCCAAGGCGTTGATCAGGTCAAAGCCAAGATCAATGACGGCCGCGATGCCGTTCGGGCCAAGATCAGTGAAGGCACGGACACTGTCCGCACCAAACTGAACGAAGGGACCGAAGCCGCCCGGGCCAAGCTCAATGAAGGCACCCAGGCCGCTCGGGATTATGCCAACACCGCCCGCGAGCGCGGCGGCGACCTGCTCGGCCAGGTTCAGACGCACATCGAGCAGAACCCGCTGCAGGCGGTCGCCATCGCCGCTGGCGTGGGTGTTGTGCTGGGCGTGTTGCTGCGTCGCCGGTAATCTGCTTCCGCAGTGCCGATGAACGGTAACGTTGGCTCGTTACGCGGTTCAACAGGTCGCGCAGTTTCGACGGATTGGATTGGCTCATGGAACCTCTGGCGAAGCTGCTTGTGTCGCTGATCGAACTGGCTGAGACCGAGCTGGCGATGCTCAAAAAGAGCGTCGTCCGGCTCGGCCTCAGCCTTGCCATGATCGCCGCTGCCGGCGTTTTCGGTGTGATCGGCTTCTGCTGGTTGTTATATGCCCTGTTCCTGTTGCTAATCCGTCTGACCAATCTTGAAACGGCCTATGCGATCAGCGGCGTGGTCTTCCTAGCCACCGCCGCGATTCTGCTGGTGATGGCCTTCCGCAGTAAAGAAAAGCCGAAGGTTGCGCCAGAGGCCACGACGCCGGTGAAGCCCGGCGAAGGAAATCCGGATGACCCCGCCGCCAACCTCCGTATCGCCTCCTAATCCGTTAACCCCGCACGATGCCGTAACGCGGGCGAAGCTGGATTTTATCGCCGCGGCCTACGCGGCCAGTCCGCTGCGCGTCGTGGAAAAGCACCCCATGGCCAGCGTCACCGCGACGGCAGCCGCCACGATGGCCATCACCGTGATCGGCAGCAGCCGCATGTTCAGCCCAGTTGGAGTGGGTGTCCTGGGCAAAGGCGTGGGACTGCTCGGAAAATTCGCGCAGTCGAACTTCGCAAGCCTCGCGCTGCAGTCGGTGATCGCCAAGTTTTCGGGCGTGCAGGCTGGGTCTGGTTCGCCCGCTGATGTGAGCAGTCCCGACGTCAATGCGGTCGGATAGCCGTCCCGCCCAATATTCCAAGTCACGACTTAAACCTGCGCACCGCCGCAGGTTTTTTTGCTCCCTCGAACTACATGGCGTGAGCTGCTTACTACCGGGCGACAACGCATTCGCGGTCTGGCAACAGAATATGAAAAAGGGCCCGTGGCGATCAACTCGCCGCGGGCCCTTTGACATTCAGCAACTTGAAATGGCGCGACAGTTACTTCACGGACTTATAAGAATCGCGCAGATCGCGAACGTTGTCATGAGCAGCCTGCACGCCGGTATATTGCTGCTGCAGGATATCGGCAACGGGGCTGCCGACGACTTCCTTCAGGGCAGCTTCGTAGCGGTGCTTGATGCTGTCTTCGCCGCGTTCGGCTTCGGCCAGGACGGCGTGAATGCCCCCGCCGGTGACCTTGCCCTTGATCTCCAGCCACCAGCGATGAACCGTACCCGTGACCGAGCCCGACTGGGCCGGTTCCTGCCCGTTGTAAGCGACGCTCGC